>JACKAQ010000009.1 GCA_020634975.1 Calditrichia bacterium
AACCCATCTCCTTCGAGGGTATAAAAATACTCACCACTCGGCAATTCTTTCCCATTCATATCCTTTGCATTAAACTGGATATAATAAACACCAGATTTTGTAAAATCATTGTCGAAAAGTGTTACAACTTCCTGCCAGTCATCGGAATACACCCGCATGACCAGGCGGATGGGTTGCGCTATCCAGATGCCTATACTGGTCGTCCCGTTAAACGGATTCGGATAGTTCTGGTCCATGCTAAATGACGATAGAATATCTTCCTCTACCTCCTGCCCTTTTTGAATGGCAGCCATAATTTTAACATCGTCGGAACACGATGACACAGAAAAGGCGAAAAGCAAAACGATTATGCGTATCAGATGAATGTTCATATTACATCTCCACAGATAGTGTTGCATCGAAATGCCAGGTGGATAATAACGAGCGATTGTATCGCGCAATATTAAACGTGAAATATTTACAACGGAATCCCCCGCCATAGGTGTAGTAGGAAGTTTTCGGCGCGGATGTATCGCCAAAATACCCCAAACGAATAGCCCAGAAGCGCAGCAGGCGGATTTCAGCGCCGAGATGGGCGTATTCGAGAAAAGCGGCATCATATAGTTGGTTAACCAGATCGGCCGCCAGCAATACTTCCAGATCATCCATCACCAATGGCAAATAAGATATGCCGAGTGCAAGGGTGGTTGGCAGTGGATCTTTTCGTTCAGCATCGAGTACGGTTACTTTGGGTCCGGCGTTCATCAACGCCAGCCCAAGGGATACACCGCGGCTATCGCGATCAATCGCGATCCTGTCGAAGAATGAATGTCGATCCTGTTCCACCACATGGTAATACGTCGCCTTTGAGAACAACCCTTTGCCAAACAAGCCAACCCCCGCGCTTAGCGAGACAGGCTTTCCTTTTCCTTCTTCAATGCTTACTTGCAGATTCATATAATTTTGTTTTAACAAACCCAGATTAACACCAGCCGAAAACAATCTGTTTAATTGAATCGCATACGTAAGTTGCACAACCCAATGCGTCGGGGTGAAAAACCCGGGTTTTTCGGCGTCCAGCGTGCCAATTGAGCTGCTAAACTGCGGTTCTCGCCAAATGCGATTGTATGCGATCCCGACAGTCCCGTAATCCTGCACCGGGAATGTTAAAGCGGCATAGGAATGATGGGTATTATCAAAAAACGGGAATGGTTTAACATAAGATACCACCACATTTTTCCCCGGTAAAAACGCAATATTGGCAGGGTTATAGTATGTTGCGGTAGCATCGTCACTCAAAGCCGTTCCGACACCACCCATCGCATACGACCGTGCAGATGGCTGCCACAGTAAACAGCGGGCGGTTGAGCTTTGTGAAAACGCACAGGTGACGAACACCAGTTTGATTAGCAAAACAGTCCTGAAAAGCTTGAGATTCATGACATATTTCCTGTACCATTAAACAGCGGGTTCGGGTTATTTTTTTTCATCCAGCGTCGTAACAATTTTGGCTCCGATCGCTGTACCTATATCTTTTACATCATCAGTTTTCTCGGGGAATGAATGTTGCGACCGGGTAAACCCCTGCTGAAACCAAATTTTCCGTTTTACATCATATATGATTTGCGGAATGATAACATTTATCGCCGGTAAGTCGAAGCTAATGAATTCTATTTGGCCATTTACAGGCTTTGCTACGTTAGCTGTTTTATGTTCAATACTTGTTGATTCTATTTTGATATCGCCAAAAAATATCGCGTAATCAAAATCGTTATATTCCTCAAAAAATGCATTTAAATCGCGGGGTTCACGTGTTATCAGGCGGGATAGCTGGCTATCAATAAAATGGTTTTCTTCGATGACCCGGTATTCTCTCGGGAAATCTCCTGTTGGCAATACGTCTATTTTATGCACGGAAACGGTCCAGGGCAGCGAGGTATATTTCTCTTTCAATCCTTCGCAGAAGTCGTTGTTAAACAGGTATTTAATGCTATCTTCATCCGTGGTTTTGTAACATTTGTTAAAGCTTTCCAACACCGCTTCATTAATTTCGACATAACCGGTAACCCCGTAAATAACCTTAATGAATTGTGTTTTTCTTTTCACATTTTCCGGGTAATCAGCATTTCTGTTCAGGGAGTTTTTGTGAGCGATTGGCGTGCAAGCAAGCAATAAAACCGGTAGAAATACCAGGAGGCATTTTTTCATTGTCATTTACCTTATATTAACATGATACCAATTGGACCTATTAACTGGCTGAGTAATTGTCTTTTATGAATGGAATGGTGATCAGGAGATTCCTGCTTTCGCGCCGAAGGCGCTCCTTCATTGCGCAGGGCAATGACAAAGACCCAATTTTTTGCTGTCATCCCTGCGAAGGCAGGGGGTCTCCAGAAGTCTATTTCTCTAAATACTGGCCTTCAACCCCTCATTCTGCAATACACAAAAGTAATGAGGTCTGTAAAAGACAGATAGCGGAAATAATCAATGACCCGCCAGAAATCAAACAACATTATCCAATAGCACCGGACACAGCAGTTATCCTGTTAAAATTCTTTTTATACTCGTTTTGGGGGCTAAAACAACAACGACTATGTGAAAGAATATTACAAAAAATTGTTTTGACAATAATCAAAAAAAATCATTGTGCAATTAGTGAAAAAGTAAAAATAGCTTGGAGTTAGCGTGGTCATTCCCGCAATTTTTAATGCGGGAATCCATTTATTTACATTACCCGTTTGATGCCCGGATTATCCCGATAAAATCGACGGGCATGACAACAGTATTCTACATTTCCAGAATTAATTTTGTTAACAAATTAATTTTCGAGTGTTACTAATAGCACTTCAATTACCGGTAATATTTCGCTATCAGAAATTATTATTGGCAAATTGGATGCGCATTATGACTTTCTTATTGAATTGCCCACCAACCAAAGCATCAAAAAAGAGCTTGCGCCGGCGCTGGGTAAACTCGATTCCCAACAAATTGCGGTCCTTTCCGAAGAGTTTACCACAAAAATATCCGAGATTTTTGCACAGCACAATAAACAATTTGACGGTAAATGGGATGAAATTTACAATGATCTGCATTTGGTAAAAAATACCGGTGTGAAATTAAAGCTCAGCGTGCCATTTATCAACATGCTGGGGATCGATTTGGGTATCGATTTCGATGTCAAAAATTGGGTAAAGCAAATGCTTGATAAATATGAAGATCAACGAATTGTCAAAATTTTTAAGCTGGCTCGCGGCAGGGATATCAGCAAATAACCTGGATGCCCGATGATCCCGATAAAATCGGGACGGGCATGACCCAATGAATTATTCGACGATCGCCAACAGTTCATCAAACCGGTCAATCACAACATCCGGGTCAAACTTGCGGAGTTGCTCAGCCTGCCGGAAGCCGAATGTGACCGCAACCGTTGCCGTTCCGGCGGATTTTCCCGCCAGAATATCGGTTGCGCTATCCCCTACCATCACCGTGCGATGCGGCGGCACACCCAGTTTTTGGCACAAATAAACAATCCCATCCGGTGCAGGTTTCAGCGGAATTTCCATCCCGCCGCCGATCACAGCATCAAAATATTGCCCGATACCTAACTGTTCCAGCAAGGGAAAAGCGTATTTTACAGGTTTATTGGTGAAAATCGCCTGTTTTTTGCCGGTGAGTTTGGGCAGCGTTTCCGCCACCGTTTCATACATTTGCGAATGGACGCAAACATTTGCCAGATAATGTTCGCCGAACATCACCAGCCCTTTTTCCACGATTTCCGGATCGTTCGTTTCCAGCGACCGTTCGAGCAATTTGCGGGCGCCATCGCCAACCAGTTCCCGAACGGTTGCGATGCTGAGCAACGGACGTTGATGACTCGCCAGCACGTGATTGACCGACGCCGTTAAATCGCCGAGCGTATCCACCAGCGTGCCGTCCAGATCGTAAATAATCAAATCATATTGGGGATGCTTTGCCACTGCTGTCCTCTTTTTTTGGGTCAATTTAACCGGAAATTCGCTAAAATGCGACTGTTTGCTGTAATTGGCGGGGTGTATGCGTTTCGACGCCGCTCACGTGTGGGAAATTGATGATTCCTGTGCAGCGTGCACGTTTCGGCTTCGCTCAACGTGCGGTATGATCCCTGAGCAGAGCCGAAGGGATCATATTGCATGTGAAAAATGGTATTTCTTTATTAAACCCATATTTTGTGTTAATATTTGAAGTTTGTTTCAGGAGGCGCGACACTTCCCATTGTTCAATACCAGAAAGGAAAGTAATGAACAGTTTACGACCACGATTTCCGGATAATGACATCAAGTTACGCATCAAAAGCCCCCACCGTCCGGGAAAATTAGGGCTACTGCTGACCGTTTTGGGAGAAGAAGGCGCGCTGGTTGGCGATATTGAAACGTTGTTCATCGGTAAAGATCACTCATTCCGCAACATTACCATTTCTATTTTTGATGAAGTGCATCTCGATGCGATCAAAACCGCCATCAAAAACCGGACTGAAGTTGAAATTCTCGAAATCGAAGATATTGTTTTTAAACGGCACGAAGGCGGGAAAATCCACAGCAAGCGCAAACAGGAACTGCGCCGGCTGGAAGATTTGCGCTATATTTATACGCCCGGCGTTGCCCGGGTTTGCCGCAGAATTATGAATCATCCGGAAAGTTACCGCAAATACACCAACATCGGCAACAGCGTGGGCATTTTTACCAACGGCACGCGGGTGTTGGGATTGGGCGAAATCGGCGTGCTGCCGTCCATGCCGGTAATGGAAGGCAAAGCGGTGATTTACGACCAGTTTGTGGGCATCAGCGCCACGCCCATTTTGGTGGACACCAAAGATCCGGACGAATTTATCGAAACGGTCGAGCGCATTGCGCCCACTTTTGGCGGGATTCATCTCGAAGATATCCGCATTCCCGATTGTTTTTACATCGAAACCGAGTTGATCAAACGGCTCAACAAACCGGTGATGCACGACGATCAGCACGGCACAGCAACGGTGCTGCTGGCGGCGGTGCTCAGCGCGTTGCGCCAGATCGGCAGAACGGATGACGACTCGCTGGTTTTTGCCCAATTGGGTTTGGGCGCGGCAGGATTTGGCATTGCCAAACTGATGATCGATTACGGGTTCAACGTGATCGGGGTTGATCCGATGCCGGAATCGCAAAAACGGTTGACCAATTACGGCGGGAAAATCGCATCGCTGGAAGAAGCAATGGACGTGGCGGATATCGTCATCGCCACCACCGGTGTCGTCGGGTTGATCGGTCCGGACATCGTTCGCAAAGGGCAGGTGATTTTGTCGCTGTCAAATCCGCAGCCGGAAATATTCCCGGAAGAAGCGTTGGCTGCCGGTGCCAGCTTTGCATCTGACGGAAAAAGCGTTAACAATGCGCTGGCATATCCGGGATTGTTCAAAGCTGCGCTGGAAGTGAATGCAACCGAGATCAACGCCAAAATGAAAATTGCCGCGGCAAAAGCCATCTCCGAAATGGCGGAAACAGGCGAACTGGTGCCGAGTATTTTTCATGAAAAGGTGCATCAACATGTGGTAAAAGCGGTGGTTGCGGCGTGTAAATAACCGTATCAGTTGATCGGATCGATCATTTCCGGGCTGTCATTTTTGATGTTGTTGACCGATTGGGAAACCGCCGCCGCAGTCATTCGGTCGCCCGGAAATGTGCGGATCGCGGCACGCAATTCCGCCGCGTCTGTCCGGTTGATGTCCAGCCAGCTTCGCACATCCTGCTCCGGCAAAATCAGCGGCATTCTGCCGTGCACCTCCCCCACCACCGGATTGGCGTCCACCGTAATCATCGATGCGCTGAAAATATCCCGCTGCTGTTCATCCCGCCAGATCGAAAATATGCCGCCGATGTTCAGCAATTTCCCGTCGCTTCGTTCAAATTTATAGGGCATTTTTTGCCCGCCAACCTTTGCCCATTCAAAAAAATTGTTCGCCGGAAAAATGCAGCGGGAATGCTGCAGCAATTTGCGCCAAAACGGTTTTTGGTCAAACGAATCGTCGCGGGTGTTAAACATGGCGTATTTCGATTTGAATTCCTTCGCAAATGAGGGCACCAGTTGCCAGTGCGCCAGCCGCATGTATGGTTGATTCTGGCGATCGCTGAGGATGATCGGCACATCGCGATAGGGTCCGATGTTATAAGTCGGCGGAAAATCGACCACCGCAGTCATCGGGAAACCGTAAATTTCCTCGAAATCTTCCGGCGTGGTTTTATAACTGTAAAGTGAATATCGTCCGCACATGCTGACACCTTTTTTATGAAATTAATCCGGCGGTTTGGAGAATTTGGCGCAATTGGGCTTTTTCCGTTTCGCCGATGGGCGACAGCGGCAGCCGGGGAACGCCGCCGTATAATCCAATCAATTCCTGAGCAACCTTTAATCCTGCGATGCCATAAGTTGCTGTTAACGCTTTATTTACCGGAATCAATTGCAGTTGCAAATCGCGGGCTTTTGCCCAATTGCCTTCGGCAACCCATTGCTGAAGCTGAACACATTGGGCGCCGGCAACATTCGCGATGGCCAGCACGCCGCCAATCGCACCGAGCGTCAGCGCCGGAAACAGCACCGAACCCGTGCCGATCAGCACGCTGAAATCCGCCGGCACGACCCGCAATATTTCGCCCAAATGCCCGATGTTTTCCGAACTGCTTTTGATGCCAATAATATTCGGGTGTTCCGCCAGCGCCGCCACGGTTTCCGCGGAAATGTTGTATCCGGTGTATTTGGGCACATTGTATAAAACGATGGGAATCCGGCTGTTATCCGCCAGTTTCCGGAAATATTGCACCAGCGATTGGTGGGTCATTTTATCGCGATAAAACACAGGATTGAACACCAACGCCGCATTTGCGCCACATTCGAATGCGCCGTTGGTCAGCTCGATGGTTTCCGGCAGGGAATCGCCGCCGGTTCCGGCCAGCAATGGTGCGTCGTCCGGCATGGCGTTGCGGGCGTGCTCCAACACTGCCAGTTTTTCCATTTTGGTCAGCGAAACGCTTTCGCCGTTGGAGCCGAGCGCCACAATGCCCCGGATGCCGGTTTTCATCAACTGGCGAACGTTTTCCGCCAGATGACTGGTGGCGACACGATCCATCACAAATGGTGTGGCAATCGGCGGGAAGATTCCGGACAGGTTCATCGACACTTTCTCCGTTTTGAAATTTGCTGATATTCAGAACTTTTGATCTTGCGAAGCGGCATACATACCATTATTTTGTGCCTTCGCATTACGGATATTAAACAATTAGCAATGAAAAATCAATCGAGGTTTCTGCTGTTGGGGCGACTCTTTTTAGGATTGTTTGGGTTAGTTTGGATGTTGGCCGGCGCTGCAAACACGACGATGTTTGCCCAAAACAGCCAATGGCGGGAACTGGCCGATGGGCTGCATCTCGCCGAATTCCAGTCGCCGGAACCCTCAGAAGTTGGCGACTCACGGATAACCGTTCTCAAAATTGATCCCCAATTTTTCGAATTCAAATTATTGAACGCTACCCAACACAACCGGCGGCTGCGCACGCTCGGCAACTGGGCAAAGGAATTCGGGTTGATTGCGACGATCAACGCCGGGATGTATCAAAAAGATTTGCTGACCAGCGTGGGCTACATGAAAAATTTTGATCACGTGAACAACGGGCATGTGAATCCCAATAACACCATTTTTGCATTCGCGCCAAACGATTCCACATTGCCGGACGCGCTAATTATCGATCGCACCTGCGAAAATTTCGATTCGTTGCGCAATTCCTATCAATGTATGCTGCAAAGTATCCGCATGATCAGCTGCACCCGCGAAAATGTCTGGTCGCGGCAGCCGAATCGCTGGAGCATTTCTGTGCTGGGAATGGATACGGCCGGGAATATTCTGTTTATTTTCAGCCAATCGCCGTTTACCGTGCACGATTTTAACAATCACCTGCTCAAATTGCCGATCGATATTTCGAAAGCGATGTATCTGGAAGGTGGTTCAAAAGCGGGATTTTATCTCTCGTTTAACGGCGTAACGATTGAAAAATACGGGATTTACGAAAACGTATTGCTCGGCGGCGACAACATGAACGCCACCTGGCCGATTCCCAACGCTTTGGGCATTGTGCCCAAAAATCGCTGATTATTGTTTTGACGATTTATTCTGACTGGCGATGTGCACGTTTCGCATAAAATTGGCGTAACCCGTTCGGCGAACCGGCGTTCCGGCAAACAATTCCTCAAATTTCGACTCACCCAATTGCTGCAAATTTTCCAGCGAAAACCATTCATCGGGCAGGCGATTGGCAAAATCGGGTTCACCCGTTTCCGTACTGAATCGGTTCCACGGGCAAACCGCCTGGCAAATGTCGCAGCCGAACACCCAGTTTTCCATTCCGGTTTGCAGATCACCCTCAATTTCGCCGTCATGTTCAATCGTCAGGTAGGAAATGCAGCGGCGGGCGTCCAGCACAAACGGTGTTTCCAGCGCGTCGGTCGGACAGGCGATTTGGCAACGGTTGCAGGTGCCGCAATGCTCCTCGATAAACGGCGGATCAGCCGGCAGTTTTTCGGAGAGCAAAATTTCCCCGAGAAAAAACCATGAGCCTTTTTGTTTGATGATCAAATTGGTGTGTTTACCAATCCACCCAACACCGGATTTTGCAGCCAATGCTTTTTCCATTATCGGGAAAGAATCCACACAAATGCGACCGTGGGCATCCGGCAGTAATTGCTGAATGTGGGTAAGAAATGATTTGAGTTTTTTGCGCAACACCTTATGATAATCGCGACCGCGAGCGTAAATGGAGATGGCTGCTTCCTGGCTATCGCGCAACGCCGTTTCATTTTCGCGATAATAATTCAACGCAACCACGATGATCGATTGCGCCTCCGGGAAATAGCTGCGGGGATTTGCCCGTTCGTGGCGGGTGCGAGCCATCCATTCCATTGTGCCGTGGAAACGATTTGCCAGCCATTTTTCCAGCAATTCGCCGGCACCTGTTAACGGCTCGGCATCGCAGATCGCTACTGCAGAAAAACCTTGCTGCAAACCTTCCTGTTTGATGCGATTCGCTATTTCCTGCCGGTCGGTTTTCATAAACCATCGTTTATTTATTTTAGAAAAGAGGCATAATCAACTTCAGCAGCTTGTTTTTGGAAAAAGGACTAATCCGTCAGGTTGATAATCATGCCGTCGCGGGCCATTTCCATTTCGCCTTCGTAATATTTTTTGGCGATGATTGTCGGATTTTCAACAAGCGCATCGGGATAAAAATGGGTGAGCATCAACCGCTTGGCTCTGGCTTTTTGGGCAATTTGGGCGGATAAACTGGGCGAAAGATGCCCTTTTACCGCGTGATCATCCGCATGTGAGCATTCCAGAACCGCCAGATCAACATCGGTGCATAGCTTAACCAGATCCTGACAGTAGCCACTGTCACCGGAAAACGCGATGGAGTAACCGTTGAAATCGAACCGGTAGCCAACGCTTTCCTGATTGTGCACCACTTTTCGCCAGGCGATACGAAAACCCGGGAATTCGAGGAAAGGTCGTTTCAATTCGTAAAAGCGGACTTCATCTGCGGCGTTTTGCATCCAACGACCATAGCTGCGCTGCATGCCCTGCACATATCGATAAATTCCCGACGGTCCCCAAACACGCAGCATTTTGCCGTCAATCGCCATTTCACGGGTGTTCCGCATCGAGAAAATAAACGGCACCAAATCGCCAATATGGTCAGGGTGAAAGTGTGTTAGGAAAATATAGTCGATTTCGTGAAGATTGACACCATCCACCGCCAGCCGGCGCAGCGATCCCGCGCCGATATCCACCAGAATTTTTAGCTGGGATGTTTCGATGAGCACGCAACTACAAGATCGATTAGGGTCCGGGGCAATCGTTCCGGTACCGATGAAGTGCAGCTTTAAATGATCACTCATGTAAGCTCCTTATCCTGTTTTCCGATTCTAATGCTGCAATTAGATAAACGTGTCCATCCCTCGATCCTAATTCAACGAAGCAGCATCTCAATTATAGCTAACAGCCGACCTTGTGCATCAAGTTTCAGAAGCGTAGGAATTACTTCATACCGATGTCGTTTGGGTCTTGAACCATCATTTCTTATTTCGTTGCCAATCACCCGTGCCCAATGGAATCCGATGAAGTTATATACCGGAAGATTAAGCCAGCAATTTAAGCAAAAGGAGTAAAGAATCAAAGTGATGTACTCATTTTAATTCGATTTTTTTTTATTTTACCGAAGAATTCCCATCGTCTTGTTGTTGCAATCGCCCCGTGCCGGATGAACGGATAAACAACCGTATTCTACCGGCTGAATCGAAAGTCGTATTTGTGACGGAGTGTTATTCTCAACTGGAATTGCAAAGGGGCAGAAATAAAATCCAACACTATTATTTGTGAACCTGTTACAAAATGATACTGAAAAAAAAGCGGCGGAGCAATTAAGCCCCGCCGCTTTGATGTGAAGTTTTTCAGCTCAGGAAATTATTTGAGCAGAATCATCTTCTGGATGCTGTTGAAATCACCAGCTTCGAAACGGTAGATGTAAATACCGCTTGCAACTGATGCACCCTTGTCATTCAATCCGTCCCAGTTGGCTTTGTATTTTCCGGGTTGCATGCGCTCGTTAACCAGCGTGCGCACTTGCTGACCCAATACGTTGTAAATAACCAACTTCACGTTGCTGACTTGCGGCAACTGGAAGTCGATACTGGTAGTCGGGTTGAAGGGGTTCGGGTAGTTACGGCTGACGGCAAATGTGGTCGGAATGGTTTCCAATTCTTCCACGCCAACACCACCGACAACTAATGTAACCGGAACGACAACCGCTGAGTTCAACGGATCGTTTGTGGTGATTTCCAGCGCTGCGGTATACATGGTATCCACATCTTCGCTGTAAAGACGAACAGTGAATCCACCCACATCACCCGGATTGATCACACCGGAGGTGAAATCCGTGATGCGCATAAACGAAGAACCGGAAGCGGCATCGCCGAGTTCGTAACCGAACAGCCCGTCCGGAACGCTTTGGCTTACGCCACCGATGGTTACTTTGCCCGGTACGATATCCGTCGAGATGAACAATCCACCTGCGAGCAGAATATCAACACCGTTACCCAGATCCGGTACTACGTCATATTCAACACCAGTTGCCACGCCGGAAGGCAGAGCAATTTGTTTGATCAAATTTGGCGTTTGCACCGGCGGTGTTGTAGAGGTTCCATTTTGATCAAAAATCCACAGATACGGTCCGCCATCACTGGTGTTATCGTATGCAGAACCATACAATCCGGTTCCGGTGTGCGAAGCGGCTGGCAATGTATTCAGAACAGCACCGGAGCGATCGACCAATACGATATCGGTTGACCAGTTTCCGACGTAGAATGCATCCAGATCGGAGTCATATGCAATGTGGCGAACCGGTTGGGGTGATGCAATCGTTCCAACCAGCGTTTTGCTGTCGAAATCCATTTGGAAAATGGTTCCGGCTGCAGCGCCACCATAGAAATACTGACCGTCATACGCCAAGTCACGAAGACCGGTTACACCGGTAATGGAGAATTCTTCAACCAATACCAGATTTCCGCCACCGTCCACTTCATATTTGTGGATAAGGTTGGTAGCCCAACGGGTGGTATAGTAATACTGACCGTCGAATTCGACTCCGGCATTTCCCGGTCCACCTGAAACGGCTTCGATGTCGTGAGAGAATTGCAGATCCCAAACATCGTCCATTACGCGTTGCGGCGTGTTCAGTTCAGCCAGACCGGGTGTTTGGCTGCTTGCAGCATCCACTTCGCCTGCGTTGGAGGCATTGCCACGCATTTCGGGGAATACTGTTTTGCTCTTGCCTAAAATAACCGATACAGCCCAGCTTAACGGCGAACCGCCAGTGTTTTCAATCAACATCGGTGCGTCGGTTGAATCACTGAAACCAAGATTGGCGCCGAGTGAATCCGGATCGATGCTGAACGAAGGCGCAATTACTGCGGTAGCGGATACGGCAACAGCCAGGGTCGGGTTTGCCGGATCGTTACTGGAGATGGTGAGCGTTCCGGTTGCGCCGCCTTCGGCAGTCGGCATGAAGTAAACCGTAACTTCTGCGCTATCGAAAGCTGCAACATCGAAAGCCGTTTGGGATACGCTGAATACGGCGTTATCCGATGCAACATCGGTAACATTCAGCACACCGTTGCCTTCGTTGCGGACAACCATTGTTGTTGAATCCATTCCACCGACAAATACCGGGTTTGCGAAAACAACCGGATCAGCGGAAACCAAAGCCTGGCCAACCACGAACATGTGTGCATAGGCACGCAATTCCGGATTTGCCGGGTCGTTGGATGTTACAACAACGTCTGCTTCGTAATCGCCACCAACCAATCCAGCCGGATCGAAGGTGAGCAATACTTCAACGCTGCTGTTTGCAGGCACTGTGCCGTCAGTGATGCTCGGGGTTAACCAAGAGCCACTGCCGGTAACCAGTGTTTGGTAATAAGCAACTGCGGCGCCAAATGCAGTGGCAGCAATCGGGTGTTCCGTTGCCGGCGGATCTGCATAGGTCGGCACTGATCCGGTAGACCAGCCTGCTGCTGCTGTCAGCTCACCAAAAGAAGCCTGGATCGGGTATGGAGCAATATTTTGTTCGTTATAATAGTTGGCGTTGCCTTCCCACTGTGCAAAAATCAGATAGAATTTGCCAGCTTGCAACGGAACGTTCACGGTGCCGGAGCTGTACCAGCCTTCGCCGGGACCAGCACTGGTCAGTTCTGCAACGCTGATGGTTGTGTAGGTGCCAACTTGTGCATCGCTTTCGGCTACCACAAAATGCATTTTGGTTGCAGCCGTCGGATTCAGATAGAGGCGATGCTCAGAAAGTGTGGTGCTGGAAGTTACGGTAAACAGGTTACCGCGACCACGCAGTCCAGACGGGCCGAATGAGCTCGCATTGCTACCAAACACTTCTTCGCCAGCGATAGACGGAGCCGGATCGTTTTCATTGCCAGCGCCTGCTGCAAAGGACGGCGCTTCAAAATCCGGTTCGCCGCTTGCGTTCATCGCTACGGCAAATTGGGTTTGGTTCAACGCAACCAACGGAAGCGGTTTACCAGAGGCAATGACCATTTGGTTGTCGTTTTTGGGTTGACCCAAAACTTCAACCTTCATATTTGCCGCTGATGCAAATTCCACGCTCACATTAAACTCAAGCGGTGTGGAACCATCGTTCGAAATTACCAATGTATCGGTAGCTGTGCTACCAATTGCCAGAGTAACATCGAATGAATCGGGAGAAATACTGGCGATTGGCGCATCAATTGCGGATCCACTTAATACGACAGTATCAACTGGCGTAGATGGATCGTCGCTAGTTAGTTCCAAATATCCGTCAAAGCTGCCCGCTGCTGTCGGCGCAAATACCACGTCAACCATTTCAGCAGAAAATGGTGCAATCACCAAACTTGTCGGTGTCGGTGAAAATGCAGCATTTGTGCTGGCAATGTTGCTAACCGTTAACGGTCCATTACCAATGTTGGCAACTTCAACTTGCAGTGTTTCGGTTTCACCTGCGAGCAACTCGCTGAATTGTAACGAATCAGGAGAGGTCGAGATAACGGCCAAGCCGTTAACCGTTAAGGTCACAGGCATTTTTACAGCCGGGCTAACCGGATCGTTACTGTTGATCTGGATGCTACCTTCATAAACACCACCCAACAGATTTTCGGAATTAACACGAACCATAGCCGAACTGCTATCACCAGATACAACTGTGCCTGCATCCGGAGCAACCGATAAAAATCCGGCGCCGGTGTTAATCGTACAATAGTAAGCAGAGAAACCACTCCAGGTGCTATTAATCGTTCCTGGATTCGGCGGGAAGCCAGCAGTTGTACCGGCAACGCCAGATTCCAATGTTCCGAAAGAAGCCGGAATGGGTCCGGCGGGACCACCACGGAAATAGCTTACCGAAGATGCACCCCAGGATGCACCGATGTAGTAGAATTTACCAGCCTGCAACAATACGTTGGTAGGACCGGAAGTATAAAATCCTTCACCGGTTCCAGAACTTGGGAAATATACCTGATTGATTAAGCTGAAATCGCCAGTTGCTGCGGCGCCTTCATAAACAAAGAAGTAGATTTCAGTATCTGTAGGTATATTCAAGTATTGTTTGTATTCCAACAATGTTGTGGTTGTTGTAATGCCAAAAACATTACCACGGTCACGGTTTGTGCCGCTGAAAGAACTCGAAGCATCACCAAATACTTCTTCACCACTGATAACTGCAGGAGGTACGCCAATACCGGAACTGGCATTTCGGCGAGACTCTTCTGTTGCATTCGCCACTCCGCGATTAGCAGTACGGCGTTTGATATCTGCACGCATTTCTTCTTTAACCATGCCATTCGGTAGTTTGGCATGTGCTGGTTTAAGAGAAGAACCACCAATTACCGCTTCCAAAGTATATTCCAGCGGACCGGCACCAGTGTTAAATATCCACATTTCAGCAGAATCTTGCACTGATGGATCCAGCGTGAAGGACATTGAATCCGGCGAGAAGCTTACAATAGGTGCATCGTTGACGACCAATGTAACTGTTACATCAACTTGTGGTGTAACCGGGTCGTCACTTGTTACTTCCAATACAGCGGTATAAGAACCGGTTGGGAGTCCTGCTGCATCAAGATCTACCACAATGGTTTCACTTTGATTTGCACCTAATACACCGCTGGTCGGAGAGAATGTAATCCATCCTGCGAATGTACCGAGGGTAATATTGTAAGTCAACGGACCGGCAAGCGATCCACCATCGTTGGCAACATCGAAACTCAACGAGTTTGTTCCGTTAACCAGAAGTGTGTCGGTTAATGATGTCGGTGATACGGCAATAACGGGCGGGCCGGCGGATGCGCGGAACATTCCCAGATAAGCAGCCATCAAGTCCGTTTTATTATTTGCCAGAATTTCGACACCACCATCGCCAAGCTTAAATGTTTCATTTTGGTTAGCGTTGACGTTTTTCTGCGCAGGATAATACTTCTTCACAAAATTTTCGTTGCGACGGCGTTCTACTTGTGGCTTAGAACCGCTTTCGCGAACAATCATATTTGCGCGTTTTTCTTCGAGCTTACGGAGAAGTTCCGCAGGGCTGAGGGAAGAATTATCCATTCCGCCAAATTCTGCAACTGCACCGATAGCACGTCCCAATCCATAGCTGGTATTAAACACACCATGGGTTGAGTCTGTTGCATCATTTTTCCAGATTGCATTAGAGTTGATTGGCTGAAGCTGATCCATAAAATTGTTTTCACCACTGTGCGGGAAAACAAATCCATTGAGATCGCCGGCACCGATCAATCCGGAGACATCTGAACCTCCATCCGTCTGCACCATCATTGAGATCGAACCATGGACGAATATTGAAACCACCTTGTTCAGGGTCGTAGTTAAAACAGTCGCCACCTTCGAGATATAAATAACCACCATTTTGCAGATAGTTTTCCAGTGCCGGGCCTTCCGGGGCTGTAGCATCTATAACGTGGTTATTGCTAAAAATACCAAGAACAACGAAAACACCTTCATAAACATCAAGGTTGCTTCCGAATTCGAACAAATCGTTTGTAAGAAATACACTTTCGCCATTTGCGGCAAGTGCAGCGGCAATGCTGTCACCGCTTGCGGCTGCTGATGAGCCTGCATCCGGACCAACCCAAACAAGGAAATCGGGAGTAGAGCCAACATAAATTTCCACAGCATTGCTGGCTGCGCTCTCGTTTGCAGGGGTTTCGTTATCCAATGCTTTTACGGTATATGTGTATGTAAATCCGGGCGGCGGTGTGTCTGTGTAAGTGCCTACACCGGGATCTACATTGGCGATCCATGTACCGTTACGATATACCCGGATCGAATCGAGATCGTCGAGCGGGGTGCCGTCGCTTTGGGTGGTGGGGTCATCCCAGGTCAGGTCAGCATCTGCCGTATCGGCGGTAACTGCCAGATTTTGCGGTGCTGAAGGCATGGGTGAACCACCAGCATACCAGGAAAGATTTACCGGTAAGCTAAGGCTATCGTTTAAAGTAAGTTTGGTAATCAATTCGTATTCATATAATTGACCATCGGTAAGTCCGTTATCTGTATAGGCTTCGGTGCCGCCGGCTACAGATGTCAACGGTGTGCCGTCTCGGGAGATTTCGATGGTGAAATCGCCACTGGAAATCGGGGTGCCGTCAACCAAAGTTGTCGGGTCTGTCCAGGTCAATTCAATGTTATTCGGAGTTGTGAAATCACTATATGCTGCACCGGCGGATACGCCGTTCGGATCTGTCGGATCAGCCAAAACATAAGCTGAAACGTATGCACGTGCAATACCATCACGGTTGTCTGTCCATACCGGGTAAACTTTGGCAGCATGAGCAGAAATGCCCAGATAGTCGCCAAAGTAACCGCCGGCCAAACCGGGAATCGGTGCGGGCGTAAAGCTCACATCGCTGATTTTGAAATCTTCCCAGGTTGCGCCGCCGTCCAATGAGTTGGCTGCGAACACTTCAACATCAGTTGCAGCAACGTTGCGGTCATCATAAAACACCATACTCAGGTTACCCGTTACCGGGTCGCAGGTGATCCAGGGCAGGAAATGTTTTTTGCCCTGTCCGCTGGCATCCTGGTTAACGCGAACCGGGGTGTTCCAGGTTGCGCCGCCATCGCTGGAGCTAATGACGTAAACATCCATATCCGTACCGGTATTTACGCCCGGAACGCCGATGTTCGGCCATGCAACATACAGGTTACCGTTGCGTGCGCCACCGGAGATATCCACCGCTGCGGAGGGGAATGCAGCAGAGCGGATGCCGCTTTTATCGACGCCGGTAGCACGAACACCGCGGATGTTGTCGATAATGAGAACGCCGCTGGTCCAGGTTACGCCGCCGTCTGTTGAAACAGACATACCGATTGCCGGTTCGTCCGTTACACCACCGGAAGTGTAAACAGTGTAAAATGCATAAACGGTACCATCGGGGCCCGTTTTGATATTCACGCCTTGTTTGAATCCGGGCAAAGCGGAGGTTACGCCAACAGGTGCACTCCAGGTACGGCCGCCGTCGGTTGAGGTAACCACTTCAACTTGCTCGTTATTCGCGCTGCCAGATTCAAAGCGGGTCCATGCGGCATACAGATTGCCTTCATGCGGGCTCGTTGGGCTGTTGTCAATCCACAGATGGTTTTTGTCCAACAGATCAAAAAAACCTGCGGGAGCAGCGCCGCACTGAACGTGTGTCCAGGTTGCGCCTTCATCTGTTGAGTAGGCAACACCTTGTCCACCATCAGCGGCAATGTAACCCACATAATATTCGCCGTTCAAACCGATGACGGCTGCAGGGTCACCACTGTTACCGCCGCCGGTTCCCTGAATAGAGCCATTCCATGTCAGACCGTTATCATCGGACATAAAACCGCTGGAACCGAACACACCACTCACCGGCCAATCCGTTGAGTTGTTCGAGTTTAACACTTTTGAGGGGTCATTCGGGTTAGCGAAAATCGAGTTTTCGCTTTGGGTTGTGTTCCCGCCAATAACCAAAACGTCCGGCGAGTCATCCACGAGGGATGATAATGCCTTAATTTGGCTACCCGTAAACTGACCGGGCTTGACAGTAACCTGCGGGTTCACCGGAACCAGGCCTTTTTCTGCCATTTTCTGCCAATAGACTTTGCTCCAGGCACGGGGGTTCACTTGTGATTTTTCCTGTCCGAAAACAGAAACACCACAGATGATAAGTGCCAGAAGTGTCAGCCTCCATACATTAGCTGATTTCATACGTGTTCCTTTTGTTTAATGAAACGAATTATCGTTTGGTTGAAACCTGAACATACATAATGATTGTCACTGATTTTTCCAGAAATACACTCCGAATTTTAGTGGTGGGGCATGGGGCAAATTATATACTTCGCGAAACTTAACCATAAATCCATCTCCTTGATAATTTTAGGTTTAGGGGTTTTTATTAATCAAACTATTTCATTAACATCATTTTTTGAACCCGGGAAAATGGGGTTGCAGAGGCGCTGCTCCGGGCTGTCAACCGGTAAAAATAAATGCCGCTGGAAACCGGCAATCCGTCGGCATCCAACCCGTCCCAAACGCTGCTGTGGCGTCCGACAGGCTGAGATTGTTGCACCAGCACACGCACTTGCTGACCGAGCATATTGTAAATAGTCAGGGTAATTTCGCTGGCTTGGGGCAAATCGTATTGAATCGTTGTGCTCGGATTGAACGGATTGGGATAATTGGGCAGCAACGCATATTCGGCCGGCAGAACAGCTTGCTCATCCGATATACTGTTGATCAGGTTTGCGCCAATCGCAACATCGTCGATAAACCAGTCATCGTTCGGGAACGGTCCGGCGCCACCGGTTGAGCGGAAGCGCAGCTGGAACTGGCTGTGATAAAACGTCCCGGCGCCTGCATCAACACTATCCAGATTCACCCATTCTTCCTGAAACGGCTGAACGCCGCTGCCGGGATATGCGCGAACCAAAATCCACTCACCTAGATTGTTTTTGAAATATACCTGCAGACTATCGCCCGTTTCGGGTGCATTGCCGGAGCCTTGCGGCTGGTAACTGTAGCTGACCACAAAAGCACTCGACGGATTGAAAACGGATAAATCGACCGGTTTCAGATCGAGAATATCTTCACCGTTTGGCGTGCCGTTCAGGTTAAGTGCCAAATTGCCGGATGGCGGGTCGATCGCCCGGCTGTTCACCTCGGCAAAACTGTTCAGCCACACACCCGGATTCGGATTTCCGGCAGTAAAAAATTCATCAAAAATTGGTGCGCTCAGCGGTGTGCCGATTGCGTTGGTCAGCTCGCTTTCATTTTGCGATAATTCATTATCGATCACGCTGATCTGCCAATCGTAAAATCCCGACGATGCGGGGTTGAACACCAACGTATCCGCTTTGGCGGTATCAGCGGATGTCCGCAGAAAGTCGCCAACCGTTTCGCCATTCTGATACAAACGGACACCGGCAAAATCGTCCATCGGTGTGCCATCCACATTCCGGGACGGGCTGCGCCAGGTGACGGTTACTTCGCCCGCGGTTCCGGCTACGGTAAAATGGGTTGCGGGTTGCGGCAGCGGCGAGCCACCGGCAATCCATTCGGCTTCCGAATAATTGCTGATGCTGCCGGTATCGTGGGTTTTGGCAAAAATCTGGTAAAAATATGGTTGTCCGTCGCTCAAATCACTGTCCGTAAACGTGCTATTTTCGCCGGAAATGGAGTCAACCATTTCGCCGTCGCGCAGAATTAATATCGAAAATTGATCGCCCGTTAACGTGTCGCCGTTCAACAAATGAGTGGGATTAACCCATGACAAATACATTTCATCCGGTGTTTGGTAATCGCTGTACGCCACCAACCCGGTGATATCAGAAGGTGCACCGCGTTCGGATTTAGCCTGCAAAAACGCCGCGTAAGCGTCCACCCGACCGGCGCCGTAACGCGGGTCTTTCCCCGGTGCGCCTTTTTCAATGGCGGTGGTTTGCAAAATCCGACTGACATCTTCCGGCGTTAAATCCGGATTGGCAGAAAGCACCAGCGCCACCAATCCAGCGACGTGCGGCGTGGCTGCAGAGGTGCCGCCAAATGTGGCATAACCGCCCGTCCGGGTGGTCGAAACTGTGCTGGCACCCGGCGAAGATACATCGGGTTTCAACAATCCGATCGAATCCGCTTCGACGGGACCTTGTAAATTATAGGGATAATCCTGATAACTCAGCGGATTGCTGTTCGGGAAGGTCGGGCAGCGGCTCTGGATGTTTTCCCATGCAGCGGGACCAAAACCGGAGCTGCTTTCGATCACATCCGAAAACGCGCTCACGTTTCCGCAACCGATCACCGAACTGACGCCGCCAACCAGCGTTTGCTGATCGGGATGAATCCACGGCGACGGCGAGTTGCCCGGAGCGGATATATTATAAGGTATCGGATAGCTATTGTTGCAACCGGGTGTGCTCTGTGCACCCTGATTTCCGGTTGAATTGGTGTGCACAACGCCGGCAGCCAATTCCATATCGTTCATTGCCCGGTACGATGCGTAATCCGGTTGCGAAGCCCATTTTTGGCTGAACGAACTGGTGGTAACGCCCGCGCCCATTTCAAATGCGTATTGATAAGCCGCCCACCATGCAGAAGCCGGTGCGCCGTCGATGCGTAAAATGATCACTTTGGCGCGCGGTGCAACACCGGTTTCGGTGCCGTTGGTGCCATCGCCGACAATCAGACCGCAAGCCTGGGTGCCGTGACCGTCCGTATCATCGGGATCGTTATCGTTTCCGCCAAAATCCCAGCCGATAAAATCATCCGTGCGACCGTTGCCGTCATCATCGATGCCGTTGATATCACCCGGATCGAACACCCAGGATGAACCGTTAAACTCCAGCGTGTGACCGTCACCGTCGGCATCTTCGCCCAAATTATTCCAGATATTATTGATCAAATCGGGATGTCGCCAATACGTTCCGCTATCCACATTTCCGACGATCACACCTTGCCCACTGTCACCTTCCGCCCAAACCAGCGGCGCGTTGATGAGCGTTAAACCGGGTTGCGGCGAATTCATCGGAGCAAGGTTGGCACCGGTTTCCCGGTTGAAATTAGCGATGCCGCCGTCATCTTTCGCTTCGTCGATATCGATCACCGGATCGTACCAAATTTCCCCGATTTCCGGAAATTGCTGCGCCAGCGAATACACCACCGCCGGCTTTGCTTTCATTGCGATCACGTTGATCGCCCAAATATTTTCGATATGGGAAATTTCGTCGCGGGAACGGGCATCTGCCAAAAACGCCATCACATTGGACTGTGTGGCAGCGGCATGCGATTTCAGGCGTGTCACAACCAGATTGCGTCGGTCGTTTCGGGATAAACCTGCTGTTTCGCGCTGCAATTCCTGCAGCGTAATCCGATCAGCTAATTTTATGTAAATATTAACTTTATCATCTTTCGCCCGTGTATCCAGCTCCGCCTGCAAACGCGGATGAATTTTTGCCAACGGGTTAGCAAACAACACAGTGCCAAAAAGGACGGAAAACAATAGCAAAAAGGCAACAAATCGAGGGTAGCGCATCTCCATACATATCCCGGTATTGATGAATGTTTGCCTGAAATTACAGACCGATTTTTTCGATAAATTAACTCCGTTTAAAATACAGCAATGCGCGAACGCACTTATTTCAATAAAATCATTTTGTGGGTTGACCGAAAACCCGATTCACTGCCGTTTACCGGATTTGCCGTAAACAGATAAAAATAAATACCGCTGGCAACCGGTTTTCCGGAATTATCGCGTCCGTCCCAAAGCGTGGTGTAGCGTCCGGCTTCGCGGGTATCTGCTGCCAGATTGCGAATTTCCTGACCGATCGCATTGTAGATTACCAGCGAAATCTGGCTGCGCTGCGGCAACTGATAAGCGATGGTTGTGGACGGATTAAACGGATTCGGGTAGTTAGATTCAATCGCATAGGTTGTTGGAAATATTGGGTTTTCATCATTAATTGCTAAAATTATCGGAACACCTAAATATACATCGTCAATAAACCAGTCATCATTAGGAAAAGGTCCAGCGCCGCCGATACTGCGGAAACGCGCCTGAAACTGGCTGTGGAAAAACACGCCGCTGCCGGATGGTTCATCGGCAATCCGGATTTCTTCAGAGGCAAACGGTTGCATCGCAGAACCGGGATAGGAGCGCACCAACACCCACTCATTCAGGTTATTTTTGAAATAGACAAAAAGGCTATCGCCCTCCTCCGGCGCATTGCCGGAGCCTTGCGGTTGATACTGGTAACTGAACAGCGTGTTGGGGTCCGCATTGGATAAATCAACCGGGTTGAGTTCCAGAATATCTTCGCCATTTGGCGTGCCGTTGAGGTTCAGCGCCAAAGCGCCGCTCGGCGGGTTGACGGCGCGATTGTTCACTTCCGCAAAAGAATTCAGCCACATTCCCGGTGCAGGCGCACCCGCAACCGCAAAATCATCGTTGAGCGGCAAATTCAGCGGCGTGCCAACAGCGTTGGTTGGTGTGCTTTCGTTGGGAACCGACTCGTTATCGATTGCAGTTACAAACCATTGGTAAATGCCTGCTGGATCGGGCGAATAGCTTACCGTATCCGTTTGTCCGGTATCGGCAGTGGCACGGGCGAACGTTTCCACCAAAATGCTGTCGCGATACAGGTTGATGCCTGCAAAATCGTCCATCGGCGTGCCGTCGATATTTTGCAACGGATTCAGCCAGCTGAGCTGGGCCAGCGTATCGCTGCCGCCAACTGAAAATTCGGTGGGAACCTGCGGCATCGGCGAACCGCCGGCAATCCATGCGGAAAATACTTCGCTGCTGGCGATATCGATGGTATCGAGCTTGGCAAAAGTGGTGTAAGTGTAGCTTTGGCCATCGGTTAAGCCGGTGTCCCAATACTCCTGAACATCGCCGGCAACCGAATCAATCAACTCGCCATCGCGATAAATATGGATAAAAAAGTCATCCGCCATCAGCGTATCGCCATTGGTGAAAACGGTCGGATTTTCCCAGGTCAGATGCATCGCATCCGGTGTCTGATAATCGCTGTATGCCCGGAAATTCGCAGGTGTTTCCGGTGCGCCGAGGCTCATAAACGCCGCGTAAACATCAATTACGCCCATGCCGTAAAGGTTATCCTCACCCGGTGTTACGTCCGCCGCTGATTCTTTTGCGGTCAGGTACAACGCCATTTTTAATTCGTAACCGGTTTTGTTCGGGAAAGCTTGTTTCAACAGGGCAATTGCACCGACCACGTGCGGACAGGCCATCGAAGTGCCGCTTTTGGTGCCGTATTGCCCGCTGAGCACTGCGGAACGAACGCTCACGCCCGGCGCGGATGCTTCCGGTTTGATTTCCAGCGAACCGGTGCCGCCGCATTGACTGGGTCCACGGCTGCTGAAAGAGGCGATCGGCATACTTGCAGAGTTGCCATCCACTGCGCCGGTGGCAAAGGTATTCACCAATCCGGTGTTGATATTTTTGGGTGTGGTGATGCTTTGGGCACCGGGACCACTGTTTCCGGCAGAAAACACGACCGCAATTCCTGCGGCTTCAACCGCGTCAAATGTGCTGGCGTAAACCGGGCTGCAAACGCTCACCGCCGGATCATACCAGGAATTGCCGATAGCATCGGGCATATCGGAAATTGTCGTTGAATCACCGTCCGGGTCCATCGCCCATTGCAAAGCGGAAATGGAACGGGAGGTGTGGTTTCCGGAACAAATTGATTTCGCGGCGATCCACTCCGCGCCGGGCGCAACACCGATGGTATCGCTGGTTACCGGATCAATGCCGCACATGATGCCAACTGTATGCGAGCCGTGGCTGTCGCAATCATTCGGAAAAGATGAGCCACTTTCCGTATCGAACCACGCCTGACTGGCCGGAACCGAATTTCCGCGCCATTTGTGATTCAGTGCCGGATGATTGCCGTCCACGCCGGTGTCGATTCCCATAACCAATCGGCCGGCGCCGGTGTATCCCATCGCCCACATTTTGCCGGCGTTTATCGCTTTTAATCCGGGTTCAGCATTATTTGGGGTGCTCGGTGCGGCGGGACTGCTTTCGACCGGACGATCCAGTTCTAGTTTGGCATCGATGTCCATATATGCAACATCTGTCCGGCTCGCCAATTGCCAAATAACGCTGGCACGCGCTTCAACCATCATCGAATTATTAATCCAATAAGATTCAACCGTACGCACATCAGCAGATGACATCGCAGCCAAAAAAGCGGTTATCGCAGGCTGGCTTTCCGCCGCTTTTTGTTTGAGTGTGTGAATCACCCGGCGGGCGCGTTCGGCTGGCAATGCACGTTCTGCATACAGCCGGGCATCCAATCCCTGAATATCAACCTGGTCGCTTAACAACACCAATGTGCGGATAAATTCATTTTCCTGACGGGGATTATTTAGTGCGGATTCGAGTCTTGGGGATAATTGAGATTGAGCGATAGCGGAGATAGAAAACAGACAACAAAATGTGAAGAGTAGCCATCGTTGCATGGGCATTTTTCCTTAACAGTTTACGATAAAATTCAGTTTATCTCTTAGTCAGGCTGCACTTCACAGGAAAGCGGCAAAGCAAACAAAGCTTTACAAAATTTTCAAACCCTCTAAAGCTCCCCTAAAATCTGCTGTACTTTTGCAGAAAACATATATCTGAAAAGTAACAAAATCGCCTAAAATAAGGATGTTTAAATCGATTGAAAACAGCTACATAGCAAAGTTAATTTAAAACTGGCTTTTTAGAAAAAATAGTCGCAATTCAAAAACACAGGTGAGCAAACCGTTTGATGAAATCTGCTTCAAATTCCCTTTTGTGCATACGTTCATTCCTTAAACCTTTATTTTCTCAAAAAAATATTGAAATATAAGATCTAAAAAATTTGTCGAATTGTTATTTAAACAGGCACTATTATAAGATAAATAATATAAATTTCCAAGAATATTTCTCATGAAATTTTAAAACAGACAAACTGTTTGGAACCGGACAAACGCGTTTTTAAATTCCAACTTAATATAAAAAAATTAACTGACGTTAAACGATAGCATAGACAAAGGAGATGGAAAAATGGGCAAACTCAACCCCTTTATTTTTCGCGAATACGACATCCGGGGCGTGGTAGATCAGGATTTGACAGAATACACGGTTGAACTACTCGGCAAGGGTCTGGGAACTTATTTTTTGCGCAACAACGCGCAAACCATCAGCGTTGGCGGCGATGTGCGATTGCATACCGAAAGACTGCGCGGATATTTGCTGAAGGGGTTGCTCTCCACCGGCATCAATGTGACGGATTTGGGACCGGTTCCCACCGGGCTGCAATATTTTTCATTGTATAAATTGGGCGTAGATGGCGGTGTGCAAATTACCGGCAGCCACAATCCCCCGGAATTCAACGGGTTCAAATTAACGCTGGGAACGCTGCCGGTTTACGGCGAGCAGATTCAGGAAATCTATCAACTGATGCTCAAAGAAGATTTTGAAAAAGGCAGCGGAACGGTTTCAAAATATGATATTTACGAAGATTATTATAAAGATACCGTCGAACGCCTGAACATTAAACGTCCGGTGAAAGTTGTGGTCGATTGCGGTAACGGTGCCGGATCGCTGGTGGCCTGCGAGCTGTTCAAACGATTGGGCGTAGATGCCGAAATGCTCTATTGCGAGCCGGACGGCAACTTCCCGAACCACCACCCGGATCCCACCGAATTACACAACATTCAGGATTTGATCAAAAAAGTAAAAGAAACCGGCGCCGAGTTAGGTATCGGATACGATGGCGATGCGGATCGCATTGGCGTGGTCGATGAAAACGGCGATGTGATCTTCGGCGACCGCCTGCTGCTCATTTTCGCCAAACAGATTCTGAAAGATCATCCCGGCGGTCAGGTGGTGTTCGATGTAAAATGCTCGCAGGCGCTGCCCGAAGCGATCGAAAAGATGGGTGGCAAACCGGTCATGTGGAAAACCGGTCACTCGTTGCTGAAAAAGAAGATGAAAGAAACCGGCGCACCGCTCGGCGGCGAAATGAGCGGACACACGTTCATCAAAGATCGGTTTTACGGTTACGATGATGCGGTTTATGTTTCCGCACGGTTGATTGAAATCGTATCGCAAAGCAACCAGAAAGTCAGCGAATTTTTGAATGACGTGCCGGATTATTTTTCGACGCCGGAAATCCGGGTGGAATGCAATTCCGACGAAGAAAAATTTGAAATCGTCAAAAAAGCGATCGCCTATTTTAAGGAAAATCATAATGTTATCGATGTGGACGGCGTGCGTATCCTCTTTGGCGATGGCTGGGGACTGGTTCGCGCATCCAACACACAACCGGTAATTGTGGTGCGTTTCGAAGCACGCTCGAAAGAACGGGTGAAAGAAATTGAGGATCTGGTGATGGGCAAACTGAAATCGTTCGGCGAAATCAAATATTAATTGATGGTTCCATATTTGCCACAGAGCCACAGAGCGCACTAAATGTTAATTTCAGCTCCTCGGTGTTCTCTGTAACTCTGTGGCAATTTTATTAAATATGAGCATCAAATTTTAGCCCGGTTCAGCCATTTTTCTAAAAAGGAATTTTTTGTTGGTCGTTTAAAAGTTTTTCTTTAAACTTTGGCGCAGTAGAGGTCAAAACGCCGGTGCCGGTTTCGCTGTGCACCGGTAACATTTTTAGAATTGAAAGCGAGTATGTCCTTAGATTCGCAACAATTGCTACACACCGCCATCGATGCAGCGCGCATCGCCGGCGCGTATCTGTTGGAACAGGCAGGGAAGCTCGATCGCTCCAAAATTGTTGAAAAAAAAGCCAATGATTTTGTAACGGAAGTGGATCGCGGCGCTGAGCGTCTTGTTATCGACCGCATTCGCCGGGAGCATCCCGAACACCAGTTTTTAGCAGAAGAAAGCGGTCGCTCAACAGCTACCGGCGATATCGTCTGGATTATCGATCCGTTGGACGGCACCACCAATTACATCCAGAAAATCCCATTTTACGCGGTATCCATTGCCGCATACAACGGCACGGAACTATTGGCCGGCGTTGTGTTTAACCCCAAACTTTCTGAATTTTTCTCCGCCGCAAAAGGTCTTGGCGCATTTTTGAATGACGCCCCGATCCGGGTCAGCACCGAGCCGGATTTCTCCCGTGCTTTTTTGGCAACGGGATTTCCCCACCAACGCAAACGCAATCTTCCCCCATTTCTCACAGCCACCAACGAGATATTTTTTGGTTCCGCCGGTATCCGCCGACTGGGTTCCGCCGCGCTCGATTTGTGTTATACCGCCTGCGGCCGGTTCGATGGCTATTGGGAATTGGGATTAAATCCGTGGGATTGTGCCGCCGGCTGCCTGCTGGTCAGCGAAGCGGGCGGAACGGTCAGCGATTTTTGGGGAGATTCGGCATATCTGGAAAATGGCCACGTCATTGCCGCCAATCCGGCAGTTCACAAACAACTCCAATTTCATTTAAGTAACCATTTTACCGAGAGGTTAACATGAGCGAGGTTCGCACCATTCACTCCAACCGGGGTGCGCTTTCTATTATGGCATGCGATTCCGGTCGCCCTTTTGCCAAAAGAATTATCAAAGAGTTGAACAAGGTTGCCCGTGAAAATTATGAATCATCCAACCACCGGCTCAAATATACCAACGAGATTAATTTCCCGAACGGGGAAGTTAAAATGGTGATCGATGAAAATGTTCGCGGCGATGATTTATACATCGTTCAGGCGATTGATGATCCGTGTTCACCACAGTCCGTTAACGACAATTTAATGTCGGTGATGACGGCTGTACATGCCGCGTTTCAGTCCGACGCGGACCACATATCCGTGGTGCTGCCGCAGTTCCCGTATTCCCGGCAGGAGCGGCGAAAAACGCGCGAAGCGATAACCGCCAAACTGGTTGCCAACATGCTGGAAATGGCCGGCGCTCAGCGCGTAATAACCCTGGATATCCACTCCGAAGCGATCCAGGGTTTTTTTACGAATGCCCGGTTGGAAGATTTACACGCATCGCGGGTGTTTCTGGATTATCTGCAGGAAATTTTGCGCATCGATCCCACCCGGTTGGTTTGCACATCGCCGGATGTGGGCAGCGTGCAGCGTGCCCGCCACTACGCCAAAAAATTGGGCTCAGATCTGGCGATTGTCGATAAATCGCGCGATTACACCAAAGTGAGCACCATTGCCAGCATGCGACTGGTGGGCAATGTGAAGGGAAAAGAAGTGCTGCTGGTTGATGATATTATTGCAACCGGCGGAACGCTGGTTAACGCCATGCGATTGCTGAAAGACAGCGGCGCGGAAAAAATTACCGTGCTGGCCAGCCTGCCATTTTTCAGCGGCAATTGCCGGGAAAAACTGGACAAAGCCTATGAAGAAGGGTTGTTGGATACAATCATCGGTACCGACGCCGTGTATCACGGAAAGGAATTTGTGGAGAGCACGCCGTGGTATCACGAAGTGAGCGTTGCCCCGCTGTTCGCCCGCGTGATTTACAATATTAACATGAAGCAATCCGTCAGCGAATTGCTCAAATAGACTGCTATCCCTAACCTTGCAGATTCCCAAAATCTGCAAGGTTTTCGCAACCAACTCCCCTACCTGTTATCCAAAAAAAACGCATAAAATCGCAATTTTCCGCATTTTTGTGTGACCGTGCGCAAGAATTGCTGCATTTTCCGGCAATCCCGATTTTTTTTGAGAAATCTCGGAAATGACCTACTCTTAACTATCAAATGCGAAAAAACGGAGTTTCTGATATGTGGAATTGCAAAAAAGTCCCATAAAAAACGCTGCCCCGGGCGAGTTGCAGCTCGCAACGGGGCGACGAGTGTGAAAGGCATGGATACCTTTTTGGATAAGTCAATATACACACCCCTGTATATATAATCAAGCACAAATCCTGTCTTTTGCACTCCTCCCGGCGCTGTCTGCGCCCTTCCAAATCATTCAGCAGTCTGTGCGGCAAAATTGCCAAACGGCTGCGCAATGTTTCATCTCAACAAAAGGAGGAGCAACATGGTTGCAGCATTCATCCCCGCATTTTCACCGTGATTGGCTAAAGCTGGTTCGCTTCACCCAATCCAACAGTTGATTGATTCAAAAATCAATAATAAACGAGGTAAATACCATGAAACGACAGGTTTTTTATTTGATCATGACCATCCTGATGGTTGGTCACACCCTCCGGGCGCAGGAAAGTGCATCCGGTAAAACCGGCGAAACCGGTTCCGCAAACGGACTGAATCGCCAGACAAACACTGAAAGCCGGGCGGATATTTCCCCGGATCACCCGCTGTATCAACAATGGCAGGCAGCGCAAAACCGCGCCAACGCCGTTGGCAGCGCAATCAATGAAGATCAAACCGAATTGAAACAGCACAACGCACCGGTAGCACAATGGCGTTATTTATCGAATTTGAGTGCGGATGAAAAAGCCAATGCCGTGCTGAATTTCGAATTGCCGCAATCGGACGGCGCGTTTTCCGCACAGGCACGCGACATCGAATCGCTGTGGAACAGCGGCTCGCACGATGCTGCAATTGCCCAATTGCGCGAATTGCAAAACCGTGCAGACGCACCGGATTTCGGCATCGCCATCAGTTGGCGTTCGCCGAAAAACGTTGATTTATCAGCACTTAGCGCAGGACCGGATGTGCAAATCAGCAGCGTCACGCCCGTGCAAAATCACGTGCTGGATTTCCACGATGCCACCGGAAACCTGTTTTCGGTTGTGTTATATAATGATATTTCACTCGGCAAAAAACGCTACACCGTCAATATTTCCACCGATGGCGGGGCAAGCTGGGCAGAAACATTCACGTACACACCGGATGGCGCGGAATTGAACGACATCGGCGCTGCGGTTGTGGATGATTATTTGTATGTCGCATACGTTGGCGATGCCAATCAGCTGGAAGCCCGCTCCCGGCGATTTTTCGCCGGCACCGGCACGGTGGATAATGTCTATTTCTTCAAAGTGATCCACAATTCCAACGTGGTTGTGGACGATGTGGTCATGTCTGCCAATCAGGATTTTTTCAACAATCGCATCTATTTTACCGCGATTTTGAACAACGGCACGCTGCTGTTTTATTGGGCAACCGGCAGCGGCGGCGATCCCTGGAATGCGCTCGCTACCGGCATTACCAACGCTTCGCACGGGTTGGATGCCTGCACCAATCAAAATTATACCGACAGATTTTTTCTCGCATCGTATGTCGCAACGGATGGTCAGTTACACGTAATCATGCGCGGAACCGGCACCGCCTGGACAGACATGAGCATCGATCCCGCAACGGCTAACACCGGCGACAGAACATCGATTGCGGCGTATGCAAACACGTTTTTGGTCGTTTGGGAAAACGCCGACAACGACATTCGCTATCGCGTATCGTACGACGAAGGCGCGAGCTGGCTGTGGGGTTACGTGGCGACGGGTACCGAACTGTATTCCGCACCGCACGCAACCGGCAGGTTAAATGGCGGATTTCAGGTCAGTTATGCGGAAGAAGTGGGCGAACCGGACGATGTCTACACCACTCGTCGCGAATACGCCAGCCCGCCGTTCGAAGCTGCCACAAAAATCAACGAAGTGGATATCGTTACCGGAACACCGACCCAGGTTGAAATTTTACCCGACGGCGGATACGGTATCGCGTGGATCGGCGGCGCATCGGAAGCCTGGTTCGATCGCATCGGCGGCGGCCCCACCGAACCGGATATCGACGTCAATCCGACCGCGATGACGGTCAACGAAAACAGCCCGTCCGCACAACAATCGCCGCAGAACATCACGTTCAACACGGCACAGGCAATCAATCTGTTCGAACCCGCGCAACTCACCGATGCACCGGTGGAACCGCGCGAACAAACCATGCTCGCCGCATTTATGGACGAGCCGACAACCGCAAACATAAGTTATGTAAAAATAACCGCTTCGCCGGAAGAAACGGACGCGATATTTCTCGATCTGGGCAGCGTTACCGCCCATGCCCAGCGCACCCAACTGGCGCGTCGCGGCTACCGCGATTACACCTGGTTTGGCGCAGTGAATGACGGACAAAACGGTTCCGTGACTTTCGTCGTGACCGGCGAAGACATCACCGGAACGATTCGCGCCCACGGTCGATTGTTCGCAGTGCGTCCGATCGGCGGCGGTTATCACGCGCTGATCGAACAGGATTTCGGCACGATGCCGGAACATCCCGCCGAATGGCAGCAAATTGAAAATCGCGAAATCAGCCGCGAACATTTGCGCGATGCCGGCACATACGATCCGTTCGCCGATGACGGTTCGGTGATCGATATTCTGGTGGCATACACGCCTGCCGCGGCCGCTGCTGCCGGGAATATCAATTCGCTCATCCAGCTTTCCGTGGATGAAACCAACCAGGCTTACGCCAACAGCAGCATTTTCCCGACGATTAATCTGGTGCACAGCTACCAGACCGCATACGTTGAAAGCGGCAATTTCGTGACGGATGTCGACCGTTTCCGCATTCCCGGCGACGGATTTATGGACGAAGTTCACGGATTGCGCAACACCCACAAAGCCGATTTGTGTGTGCTTATCTTAAACAATCCCAGTTTTTGCGGACTCGCATCGACCATTTTAGCCGATGAAACCGAAGCGTTTTGCGGCGTTCACTGGTCCTGCTCCACCGGCAATTTCTCGTTCGGTCACGAACTGGGACATTTGCAGGGCTGCCGCCACAATCCCGAAGCGGACCCGACAACCACACCGTTCGCGTATGGTCACGGATTGCTCGATATCACCAACGATTTCCGCACGGTGATGAGCTACAACGACGGCACCTGCCCCGGCGGTTCCTGTCTGCGGGTGCAGCATTTCTCCAATCCGGATGTGAATTATTTTGGCAACACCACCGGCTCGAACGCCACCCACGACAACGCCCGCGTGATCGACGAAACCGCGTTCACGATGGCCAATTTCCGCACCGGCGGCTCCAGCTCCCCGGATGTGTTCACCATCAGCAATCTCGGAACGGCAACATTGAACATCACCGGCATCAGCACGAATCAGCCGTGGTTGTCCACCGCCGATCATCCCGCGCCGACCTTCGGCATCAATCCGGGCAGCGGACAATCCGTTCGCGTGGTCATCGACTGGACGATGCTGGCCGCACCGGCAACCGGTGATGTGATCATCGCATCCAACGATCCCGACGAACCGAGCATTCGCGTGGTCATCACCGCCATTCCGGATATCCCGACACTATCAGACGCGGATATCTCCGCAACGCCGAACAGCCAGACCATCGGCAGCAGCGCCGGCGAACAGTTTTCGCTCGCCATCCGCCTCGGCGATTCGCTGGCGATCACCGCGCCGGACGATTTTCTCGGCGTATCTTTCAATCTCGAATGGGACAAACCCGCGCTGGTCGATTACGTGTCGCACACTCCGGGCGCAATGCTCGGCGCCAGCCCGATTGTTTTGGTGACGTCGTTTAACGATCACATCGAAGCCGGGCTCACCCGCACCGATGGCGTCGGGCAAACCGGTTCCGGCACCGTGCTGAACCTGACCTTTGAACTGGCACAATCGCTGGCCGCCGATGACACGATTCGCTTCCGTTTCGCCAGCGTTGCCGCTACCCAGAGCAACGGCGATCCGCTACTGCTCGAACCGCGCGACCCGATTTATGTGTATGTGACCGCCTGCGGCGCATTTGTGTGGCCCGGCGACTGCAATAACGATGGCATCACCAACGCCACGGACGTGCTGTTTATCGGATTGCGATACAACCAGAGCGGACCCGCCCGCGCCTCGCAAGGCTGCGCATGGGAAGCCAAATGCGCCACCGCCTGGGCAACCCCGAATGCGGTTTACGCAGATGCCAACGGCAACGGCACCGTGAACGCCGCCGACGTGCTCTGCATCGGGTTAAATTACAACAAAACCCACACCGCCGCGGCCAGCAAACCGGCACGCAGCAACGAAACTGCCATTCGCAATGCGGATGCGCCCGTGCTCAATTATCAACTGTTTGATTTGCGCAACCGTCCGGTGGACGTTGCCAATCTGCAAACCGGCGAAGAATTTTATGTAGCCATCAACAGCAGCAAAAACAGTGACTTGCACGGCATCTCTGCATCGTTGGATTTCAGCGGATCGACTGCGGAAATCGCGGTGGTCGATGAATTCGCACAGAACGGCGTGCAACCCTCCGGCGAATTTGGCGATGACGCGCTGGCGCTGGCACATCTCGATGCCGAAGCACGGCAAATTGACGTCGCCGCCAGCCGGGTGGACGGACAATCTGCCGCCATTTCCGGCGAGTTGCTGCGCATCCGCGTTCGCGTGGTTCGCTCCGGCAAACTGGATTTCAGCATCGTTGCTGCGCAGGCTGTCGCCGCCGATGGCGAAGCGATTGCAATTGCAACCGATGCAGACGAATCCGCCGAAGCTGCCCTGAACGCAAACGCACCGATCGAATTCAGCGCAAACGCTTTCCCGAATCCGTTCAACCCATCCACCAAAATTGCTTTTGCGTTGCCGCAGAGCAGCAAAGTGGAACTGACGATTTACAACGCGCTCGGTCAGCAAGTCGCCCGTTTGATTGACGGAAAAGAATTTCAGCCCGGCAATCACAGCATTCAGTGGAACGCGGCATCGCTGCCCAGCGGGATGTATTTCTACGTCATCAAAACGCCGTACTTCCAGCACACCGCCAAAATGATGTTGCTGAAATAACGGCACAACCGCCCGTCCGTCCATTTCCCGGGCGGACGGGAATTTTTAAAACCATGTAGAGGCGTTTCACGAAACGCCTGACAATGAACCACGAAACGCCTGACATTACAAAAAAAGGAAAAAAGAAACGGAGTTAAATCATGAAACATCAACTGTTTAAATGGCTAACATTTTTGACATTTTTTGTCGGTGCAACTTCGGTTGCACTGGCGCAGGGTTCAATACGGATGAACGATTTATCCGGCGGCACGGTCAACGGCGCAGCCGGGACACAGTTTACCATCGAAGTCGAATTGGGAAATCCCACCGCGGTGAGCGATCTCGTCGGCGTATCCTTCAATCTGGATTGGGATAATGCGGCATTTATCAGCGCAGCCAACGCCGCCGTTGGCGATTTTTTCGCGCCGAGCCCGCTGTTTGTGGCGCAGCCGTTTGCAGATCACTACGAAGTTGGCGTGACCAGCACCTCCGGCGGAAAAAGCGGCAGCGGTTTGGCAGCCACATTTACGCTGGAAATTGCGCAGGACATCACCAGCGCAACCACGCTCAACCTGACCATCAGCAATCTTTCCGGGCTGGACGGCATCGGCAATCCGGTAACGCTGACCATCGAAAACAACCCGGTTTCCATCGATCTGCAACCGGTGGTGACGACCGTTCCGTCGATCCGGCTGAGCGGGCCGGCGGAAGTTGCGGGCAGCGCCGGCACATCATTTAATGTGGATGTCAGCGTTGGCGACCCGAACGCCGTGAGCGATTTGATTGGCGTATCCTACTTTATTATGTGGGAAAGCGATTCGCTGATCAGCAACGACGCCAACAGCGCCGGCACCTTTTTCAACCCTTCCCCGCTGTTTGTCGCCCAAAGTTTTGCGGATCATGTGGAAGTTGGCGTGACCAGCACTTCCGGCGGAAAAAGCGGAACGGGCGGCACGTCGAGCAGCACGTTTTCCGTGGCGTCTACCGTTGCGGTGGACGATACGGTCACGCTGTATCTCAGCCAGATTTCCGCGCTGGACACCAGCGGCGCCAACGTTTCGCTGGAACTGGTGGACACGCTGTCCGTTATTTTAAAAGCCCCGGTCAACCAGCCGCCGGTTGCCCAGAACGACATCGTTAGCGTGCCGGAAGACAGCTCGATGGTCATCGATGCGCTGCAAAACGACAACGAGCCGGAAAATGAGCCAATGACCATCACCGCGCTACTGCGCAATCCTGCCAACGGTGTCGCCGCGATTTTATCCGGTGATTCCAGCATCAGTTATCAGCCGAACGCCAATTATTTTGGCGACGATACGCTGGCCTATATCGTATCCGATGGCGCCGGAAATACGGACAGCGCAACGGTATTTATCACCGTTACGCCGGTGAACGACGCGCCAACGCTGGACGCCATCGCCGATACCAGCATGCTGGAACACCAGACCCTTTCGCTGACGCTCAACGCCGCAGACATCGACGGCGACGCGCTGGCTTTCGCCTTCACCGGATTGCCCGCTTTCGCGGACACAGCCAGCATCGCCAACGGTCAGTTATCACTGACATTTATGCCCGACAGCAGCGATGCCGGCAGCTATTTTATCGAAGTATCCGCCTCGGATGGCAGCGCCGCCGCAACCGGATCATTTACCCTGCTGGTCGGTGACAGCACGCTGGTCGGCATCACCGGAACAGCAGGCAACCTGCCCGCAAATTTTGAATTGATGCAAAATTATCCTAACCCGTTCAACCCGTCAACCAGCATTCGTTACGCGTTGCCGCAAAACGCGGATGTCAAATTGACCATTTATAATATCGCCGGTCAGCAGGTTGCGGAGCTGGTCAACGAGCATCAGCAAGCCGGATTTCATACCCTCGTGTTCGATGCCAAGCAATTAGCCAGCGGTGTATATTTCTATCACATCAGCGCCGGCAGCTTTTCATCCGTAAAAAAATTGATGCTGCTGAAATAACCCAATAGCATTATTTAAATCCTACGCTCCCGCTCCCCACGCAGCGTTGCCATCTGGTGACGCTGCTTTTTTTTGCAACAATCACGCGAATCGCATTTCAAAAAACACAAATTTTGAAGCCGTGATGTATTGCACACCACCGTACCGTTTTTTACAGCACTTTTCAGTTCATGATTGAGGCGGTCCAGCGAAGAATATGATATAAAAAGACTGCTCTGAGGGGAGCGAAACGGCGAGGTAACAGACAGCGATGATTGGCAGAACCCTTTTGTTCTACAAATTGATTGAAAAATTGGGCAGCGGTGAAAAAAGCGATATGTTCCGGGCCATCGATTTAAAACATGACCGGGACACCATGTTTGTCGGACTAAAAGTATTTCACCATCCCACCATCAGCAAAAATGCAAAACATGCCTTCCAAAAGATTCTGGAAACGATTAAAAACCATCGTCCGTCAGGCATTTTGCCCTATTTCACAATGGACGTCACCGAAGAAGGCACGCACTTTTTAGCCATGCCGTTTACCGAAGCGGTTTCGCTGAACCACCACGTTTCCAACGGCAAAATGACCGTGAAAGCGGCGATCGCCATTGCCATTCGCGCCGCGCAGGGACTTGCCAACCTGCACCATCTGGGTATTTTTCACCACAATTTGAAACCGTCCAACGTGCTCATCACCCACAAAGGCGAAATTTTACTCACCGATGCCGGAATGAATTTGCTCTACGGCATGCCGTCGCCGCAAGCCAACGGCAATGCCAGCACCACCGGTATTTATCTCTCGCCGGAGCAGCTCAGCGGGAAACCGGCCGATCATCGCAGCGATTTCTGGTCGCTCGGTGCGATTATATATCAGGCAATTACAGGACATGCGCCGTTCAGCCACAGCGCCGGCAACGATACTTTTCAATCCGTACTGACCCAAAATCCGCAGCCGCTGAGCAACCTGCGCAGCAATCCGGAAGTGCTGCAGCGCTTTTTTCAACGAACCCTGGCCAAAAAGCCGGTGGATCGCTATCCGTCCATCCAACTGCTGTTTGAAGATCTGGTTACATTGACCGCCATCGATGAAGCCAACGAGCAATTGATTGACACACTGAACATCGAAACTGTTGATTTGCCTGCGGCAGAATGGCGCCGGGAAAGCGTGGCGAGCGCGCCGGTGGAAACCATCCGCGATTACACCCCGCCCAAACCGCCGGAAAACCGGCTCTCGATCGTGGCGCTGCCCTTTGAAGACGAACATCCCGCACCCGAACACCAGCATTTCCGCAACGGTTTTTTGATCGATCTCTTTGGCGAACTCACCCGGCGCAGAGCCGTTTGGGTGATGCCCATGGCCGCCGTTTTACCGTTTCAGAACAACACACTAACGGCTCGCGAGATCGGCGCAACATTGGGTGTGAACATGGTTTTGCACGGCAAGTTATCACGGTTAGATGACCATTGTAATATTTACGCTTGTGCGATTGCCGCTGAAAGCGGAACACCGGTATGGGAAAAATATTATCAGGTGCTTTCGGATGAATTGCTGATCGTTCAGGAAACCCTTGCGGCAACCATCGTCAACGATTTGTTGGAAGAAACCGGCATCAGCGCAGCGGCGAAACACAATCCATCCGCAGAAAAAAAACCGGTTGCCAAACCATCGGAATCCCAACCGGCTGCACCGGCAGCCAAAAACGGTCATGCCAACGGCGTTGCCCATACGACCGAATCGCAGCCCGAAAAAACGGTTCAGCCAAAACCGGCGATTGCAAAACCGGCTGCGGCAAAAGCCCAACCTCGCCAAACATCGCCGCAACCGGCGCATGCTGCGGCAACACATCATCCGGCAGAAAAGACGCCGCGACATTCTGCAACGCAACCATCGCCGGCAGCGCAAACAGCCGCAACCGAAGATAGCACCGCGATGGTTCAGCACTATTATCAGCAGGCTGTTTCCCATCTGGAAAATTGCACCATAGACGATTTGCGAATCAGCAAAAGCGCTTTCAAGAAAGTGCTGGATTTGGCGCCGGAATTTGCGCCGGCTATCGCAGGCATATCCAAAATTTACAATATTTTAGGCTTATACGGCGCATATGCCCCAAACACGGTAATGCCCCGTGCGCTGCAGTTTGCCTATCGCGCGTTGGAAAAGCAGCCAACCCTTTCCGAAGGACTGATTTGTCTCGGTAATGTGCTGGCCGTTTATGAATGGGACTGGAAAAATGCCCGGCTCTGTTTTGAGCAGGGACTCCGTCAACATCCCGACGACGCCAACGCCTGGCACTGGTATGCGCTCAACCTGCTTTCCCCGATGGGTGAAAATGAAGCAGCGCTGCAGGCATTGCATCGCGCAGCACAGCTGCAGCCGGATGCGGCGCTCATCAAAACCGCAATTGCCCGGCAGTATTTGCTCAATCGCCAGCCGGAAAAAGCGATTGCCCGGGCGAATGCACTGTTAGCCGAACACCCGGACAACCGTTGGATCAACTTTGTTTTGGGACAGGCACACGCCATGCTCGGTGAATGGAGCGCAGCGATGCCCCATTTTCAGGCGGGACTGAAACACCACAATCAGAACAGCACAGCGCTGGCTATTTTCGCCAATGCAGCTGCTCAGGTCGGGCGGCGCGATTTAGCCATGAAAGTGCTCCGGCAACTGCGCAACAGCGTCAGCCGCCAATATGTGTCGTCATACGATATCGCGGTAATTTGCGTGGGATTGGATGATCACAAACTCGCGCTAAAATGGCTGGACAACGCCGTAAAAGAACGCGCCTGCTCACTGATTCATCTCGCGGCAGATCCGCTGATGGAACCGTTGCGCGCGGACGCTGCATTTTCAGCATTGCTGCAACAAATGAACCTGTCCATCCATTCAGCAGAAACCGTAAATCAATGAAAACGAACGTATTCAATCATCAAATACCTAACCGTTCAATCAGGTGTAAACACGCCCAGTTTGTAGTATCAAGCCCTGTTACGCGATTGAAGATAGTGATTCACAATAACCCGAACCGGACAATGGTATCTGCGAATTGGGAAGTAAACGTTATGATGCGTTAAGTAAAGTGTTTATTAATTAAAAAAGAGCTTTCGATTTTATGTGACTTATGCAATATTGGGCAGTCTGAAAAGCCATATATTTTGTTCGAGTTTTAGAGCGCAAGCTCATTGACATAAAGCGGAATGTGTAAATTATGCTATTCCGCAACAGAGACAAGTTGCTAACTGATTAGCACTTTCTCCTACCAAAAGAAAATCATTACATAAATGATCCGTGTTTTCCCCGTAGAGGAGCAAAACGGATTGACCAAAAAATTGCAACACAATTGTTGCAATGAGCCATTTTTGGCAGATCGTCAAAGATTAGCGCCAACAAATGGTATTTATCCCGGATGAAAACGGATGAGATGCCTTTTTTGTTTTCCGGGCAACCGTGAGCCATATTTTTTCGGTGATTATTCAGCCGGGCAACACGGAATTCCTTTTTTACAATTTTTTAAGAGCTGTATAATCAGGAATGAAGAGAGTGAAGGTTTATTTAGACACACAAGATACGATAACCTGAAAATATTCGGCAGGACCGGAACGCTGGTGCACCTCCACAGCGCAGACGCAACGCCATATCATAGCCGGACAGCTAAATGCTGATCGGTAAAAGATTTACCATATCTGGCATTCTTACTTAAAAGAAGCGCCCCGCTTGCATGCTCAAAAAAAGAGCCATGTAACTGACGGGGCGGAGCTATGCCCGGACGGATCAAACCCACTTTTCAGGATGAAATTTTTAAAAAACACCAGATGGTTTGCCAAACCCACACTTGATACGCTTTTTTCGGAACTTCAGGGTTGGTACACATACGAAGAGTTCGGCGAAACGCTCAAGAAAGAGCAAAACCGCAGCGACCGCACCGGTTTGCCCTTTGCTTATGTGCAGATCGATCTGGCCAGAAACGGTCAAACGCCTGAATTGGAAAATGCCGACATGCTCGGATTTATTCGGCACCTGACCGATATTGTCGAAGAAAATACCCGCAACTACGATATTAAATTTATCACTCGCGGCGGTGTCATTGGCATTTTACTGATCGACACCTCTATGGATGGTGCCAAATTTTTCATCGAGAAAATTACCCATACATTATATAACTACTTTCAGGATGTGGGGAAAGCAGAGTTTATCCACAATTTGCAGGATATCACCATTTCATCATATCCGGTTAACCGGATAAAGGATGAAGTTACAGAAAATCGACAGGATCCGCCGCCGTTGGTGCTTCGCAAGTTGAGATTTACCAATGGCACTGTTAACTCGTCGAACAATACGCTTTTCCGGGAAAACGGCATGTTGAAATTTGATTGGCAACCACTCAACATTACCGAAGGCGCTGCAACTGTAGATGCCTCCTATTTATGGCGAAATATTTGCGAGGAACGTGCTGCCTTTTCCTACCGTTTCTGGAAAAGAGTGGTAGATATTTTCGGTGCTCTGATCGGGTTACTATTGTTTTCGCCACTGATCATTTTATTTGCACTGCTAATAAAAACAACTTCTCGCGGACCCTTGATTTATTCACAACAGCGCATCGGTCAATTAATGCAGCCATTTACCTTCTACAAATTTCGCACGATGCGACCGAACAATGATAATAGCATCCATAAGCAATACGTCCAGAAATTGATTGAGGGAAACGGGGAAAACCAGGGTTCCGGTGATGAACCGGTATATAAACTCAAAGATCCCCGGGTAACGCCTATCGGCCAGATTCTCAGAAAAACCAGTATGGACGAAATCCCCCAATTATTTAATGTGCTTAAAGGTGAAATGAGTCTGGTCGGGCCACGTCCGCCGATCGATTATGAAGTTGAAAAATACCAGAGCTGGCATTTACGCCGCATTTTTGAGGCAAAACCGGGTGTTACCGGGCTCTGGCAAGTTTACGGACGCAGTAAAACCACATTTGATGAAATGGTCCGGCTGGATCTCCAATATGTCGAAAATCGTTCGATTTTGCTGGATCTTAAAATAATATTGCTGACCTTTTCAGCAATATTCAAAACCAACCAGGCGCGTTAACAGGATTAATCAAATGGCAGAACAAACAGACAGAGTAAAACTTGCTGTAATCGGTTGCGGTTATTGGGGACCAAACCTGATCCGGAACTTTATCAACATTCCCGAATGTGAGATGAGCATTTGCTGCGATCTTGATGAGAACAAACTAAACCGGATGAAAGGATTATATCCGGGCATCAAAACCACCCAAAAACTAGATGATCTGCTCAAATCTGATATCCAGGCTGTGGGTATCGCTACACCCGTAAACACCCATTATCCGCTGGCAAAAGCCTGTCTCGAAGCCGGCAAGCATGTATTGGTGGAGAAACCATTGACCGCGTCGTCAAAGGAAGCGGAGGATTTGATCCGCATAGCCAAAGCCAACAACGTGCAAATCATGGTTGGGCACACCTTTGAATACACTGCATCCGTAAACAAAATCAAAGAAATTGTCGAAAGCGGCGATCTGGGCGAAATACTGTATGTCAACAGCGTCCGGGTCAATCTTGGATTACTTCAGCCGGATATCAATGTAATATGGGATCTGGCGCCGCATGATTTATCCATCATATTATATGTATTGGGTAAAACGCCCAACAGCGTTAACGCCCAGGGGCTGGCACATTTTCGCAAACACATAGAAGATGTCGCCATGATGACCATCAACTTTGGCGACTGTATGGCATTCGTGCACAACAGTTGGCTGGATCCCAACAAAATTCGCAAAATGGTTTTTGTCGGCAGCAAAAAAATGCTGGTTTATGATGATATCAGTCAAAATGAAAAAATCAAGATTTACGATAAAGGAATTGAATCCCCGACCTACTACGACACATACGCGGAATTCCATTTTGCCTATCGCTACGGTGATATTTATATCCCGAAGGTAGAAGAATATGAGCCATTGCGTCGTGAGTGTACCCATTTTATCGAATGCGTCCGTGACAACACAACACCCAAAAGCGATGGTTTTTCAGGATTACGTGTCATCAAAATCCTCGAAGCCGCCAACGTATCCATCAACCATCACGGCGCCAACGTACCCATCAATTTATAGCACCCTTTTAACTTTAGCCTTTTAACTTTTTACTTTAATTTTCCTTTATCCTTAAATATGGACTACACCAGAATCTCCCCCGACGTTAAGCTCGGAAAAAACGTCAAAATATTCGCCTTTGTGAATCTCTACGGTTGCGAAATCGGTGATAACAGCAAAATCGGTACGTTCGTGGAAATCCAGAAAGGCGCAACAATCGGCGCCAACTGCAAAATTTCCAGCCACACCTTTATTTGCGATGGTGTTACCATCGAGGATGATGTGTTTGTCGGGCATAACGTCACCTTTATCAACGATGTCTATCCCCGGGCAACCGCCGGTGAAGGTAAACTGCAAACCGAGGATGACTGGGTTTGCGTGCCCACGCTAATTAAAAAAGGCGCATCTATCGGTTCCAGCGCCACCATTCTCTGTGGCATCACCGTTGGGGAAAAAGCAATCATCGGTGCCGGATCGGTGGTCACCAAAGACGTACCGCCGAATACGATTGTCGCCGGCAAC
>JACKAQ010000010.1 GCA_020634975.1 Calditrichia bacterium
TTTATCGGCTAAAAGCAGGTACTGCTGTCCAGTCGCGGAAGATGCTGCTGTTGAAATAATCGTATCTCAATATTCAATTGGTGAAATATTCAAACGGCGGAAATGGATGTCATTTCCGCCGTGTTTTTATATCCAAAATTCAACAAAATCCGGTTCCTGAATTCGGCTAATTGACAATTATCAATCCGAAATCATGGATAAATGCCAACCGAAAAGTATTGGATTTATGTGCAAAAAAATTTGCCTAACCACTGATCGGTGATGATAACAACCGTGCAGCAGTGGCTTTGGCATCCACCGCATTCCAGACGCCGGTTGCTGCCGTCGTTGCGGCAAATTCTGCAAAATCAGTTGCTTTTCTGCCCAATACTTTCTGGACATCGTTGGTGACAATCGAATTTTTGTCAACCAAAACTTCGGTGAACAGATATTCAACCAACCAGATATAATCTTCCGGCACATGGTTTTCCCTCAGCGCCGATGTGTATTCGTCCATCGAAATGGCGCTGAATTGGATGTTTCTGCCGGTTGCGGCTGCGATTTCCCGAGTAATTTGTTTGAACGTCAGTTGCCGGGGACCGGTCAGTTCGTAAATTTGCCCGGCATGTTGATCATCGAGCAGCGCAGCAACGGCAACATCGGCGATGTCATTTGTATCGACAAATGGAATCAACATATCGCCTTTTGGCAGTGCCACATGCCCGGCAATAATCGGGTCCAAAAAGAAGCTTTCGCTGAAATTCTGGAAGAACCAGCTTGCCCGGACAATCGTCCATTTTACGCCCGCATTCATGACGATTTGCTCACACAATTCCGCTTCTGTTTCCCCTTTTCCCGACAGCAAAACGATTTTCTGAATCCCGCTGTTAACTGCCAAGTCGGTAAACGCTGCGATTGCTTCTTTTGCGCCGGGAACAGCCAGGTCCGGCTGAAAGGTGATGTAAACCGCGTTCATCCCATTCAGCGCATCTGCCCATGTGGATGGATCGTTCCAGTCAAACGCTGGCGTTGCGTTTCGGGAACCGACCCGAACGCTGATGCCGCGATCGGTTAATCGCTCAACTACTTTTCTTCCCGTTTTTCCGGTGCCGCCGATGACCAATATTTTTGTATTTTCCATTAGAAATTCTCCTTTTGTATAAATGATTATTTTTCTGCGTGTCGCAAACACGCCATGATGAGTAATAAAAAAGATAGTGATGAACACAACGTTCGGATCATGTTCAGGGTGTTCCATTTATTTTCAAATCCCAGCCGGAAAGACGCCATTTGCTCCGCGCTCATCGATTCGATGACCAACGCTTCCAGCGTGTTGTTCAGCGGCACATTGCCGATAACGGTAACCGCCATAACGCCGGTCATGTATAAAATAGTTGCGGATAAAATGAGCCAGAATTCCACAGTAACCGGTGTGTCGTAATTCATGTAGGTGAGCAGCGGCAACAGTATCACCAGCCCCATAAAAAAAATGAAAAAGGCCGGATTCAGTATTGCCCGGTTCATCGATTGAAAGGCGCTTAAATAATTTGGATCGCTGATTTTTTTCAGTCCTGGCGTAACGGATATCGACCAGGCATAAAATAAGCCGGCCATTAGTCCCAGCGATAAAGTGCTAAGGATCAGAAGTATGGTTTTCACTGGTTTTGCCTCCATATTTAACGTTCAGGGCAAAACTAATGGCTTTTCAATCGATAAAATTGAACAAAACCGTCAAAATGATTTGAAAATAAATTGAAGTGGGGAGCGCCGTTCGATTGCGGCGCAAATTAAAGTTGGATGTGTTGCAAAAATTCTTTGGGGGTTTTTCCGGTATATCGTTTGAAGGAGCGGATAAAATGCGACTGATCGGCGAAGCCGTTATCGTAGCCGATTTCTGTTAAGTTCACATAATCCGCTTCGGTCATTTGCTCCATTGCGGAACGAAACTGAATGATTTTGGCAAATTGTTTGGGCGTTACGCCGATCTCTCTGAGAAAATGCCTTTCCAGCGTTCGTTCGGCAACGCATAGTTTATCGCGAAGTTCTTTGATGCTGATCGTCCCGCTCGATTTGAGGATGAGGTTGATCGCCAGTTTTATCCGGTAATCCGGATTGATCGATGCGTTTTTGAGCAACTCGTTAAAATACTCGGCGATCACTGCTTTCATGCTTTCCCAATCATCGAACTGCGCTAACTTATCCAACGTTTTTTGGGTGTTTACATTTTCCACTTGCCGGAGATCGTAACAATCGTCCATTAAAATTTGGGGATCAACGCCCAGTAAAATCCGCACCGCGAACGGATACAGCCGGATACAAAATAATTTGTAAGCACCTTTAACATCCAGCGTGATGGGCTCAACCGTTTGCCCGTATAAATAAAATTCCGACAACTTTTTCCCTCTGGGCATTTGGTAAAACGGATGGGTTGATTGCGAATACACAATTCCCGCAAAGCCATCGGCGTAAAACGGCAGCTTTTTTTCGGTGTGTAATTCGTCCGATTCCATTACAAAAATATCTTTTCCGAAAGGCTCGATATTTTTGTGCATTGTCAGTTGTTTCATAGCTTCCTCAATCCTAAAAAAATAAATGCCTCCGGTCATCAAATGCTAACCGAAGGCGTTGTTTCACATCTGATGTCCCGCTAAAATTAGCGGATCATAAACGATAATTTTTTGCTCGTCCAGTCGCCAACAGATTTGGGTTTGATCACTTCCGCGTTCCGCGATCCGCCCCACGCGAGATTGAGCAATTGGTCCATCGGTGATTTTGGTGCCGTCGGCACACTGCGGTAACCGCTTTGCGTCAGCGAAAAGAAATCGGTCGGCTGGGTTGTGGCGATCACTTTCAACACATTCAACCCTTGCGGTGGCGTAATGCGCATGTGATACGATTTGATATTTTCACCGGGCGGCATCGGGCTGTCCTGTGCGCCTTCCGCCGGGAATCGCAAATAAACCCCGCCATCCGTTGCCAAATCGAGCAAATAAACATGCACCGGTTGGGTCGATTTATTGGTGATGGTCAACTGAATAATGTTGCCCTCGTTCAATTCCATCAACCCTTCTTCGGTGGTTTCCAGCGCCAGCGGATTGATAATTTCCACGTCACCGAATGCGTCTTCCTCTGCTTTTTCCCAACGTTCAACCGTAAATTCGATGTTGAGCGATGATGCCTTGTTTTCCAGTTGCAGCACGTTCAATCGCCGGGCTTCTTTGGTGAGCACGTCCATCAGTTGATCGGTGGCGTCTGATGCTGCTGCATCAATTTTTTTCAGCGGAAACTGATCGGGACGTTCCAGCACCATCGAGCCGCCATCGAGAAAAACACGGATGTCGTATCGCTCGTTCGCTGCAACAGATTTGATCAAATCTTCGCGATTGCTGTGTTTTTCCACCGCGGATTTAACTTTGGTGTTGATCGCCGCATTTCCCGCCAGATCAAACAATACCGGCATTCGCAGATCGCCGTATTGATGGGCGATTTCGAACGCTGCGGCATTTTTGGGAATATCGCCGCTGCGTTCCAGCACTTTCGCTGCCGCCTGAAACGGCTTCAGAGCGGTGATCTCAATTTTGCCCAACAAATTGCTTTCCTGATCTGTGGAAGTGGTGCCGGGTTTGTAAACCGCATAAATCGAACCGACAGTTACGCCGTGCGCCTGACCGGCGTTGAGCACCACTTTTTCGGCGTTATTATCGCTGGTAATTTCCACAAATCGTTCAATTTTGCCCAAATTGCCAAACAATTGCGCGTCACGGCGCGAGCCTTCGATTTGGGGATTTTGGGTGGAAAATTCCGCGTTCACTTTGGTGTAAACATCATACATCATTGCACGATAGGTGATGTTCGGGTTGGTGCGGATCACCTCGTTGATCGCCGAGGTCATCGCGCCGTGCCCGTTGTGTTCGTAAGCATATTCTTTATCTTTACATGCGGAAACCAGCACGTAATTCAAATTTGGCGGCAGAAACCCGGTGCGTCCGTCGTTAGCGTTGGCATTCGGAACAGCGCGTTCTTCGCCGATGGACGGCGCCAAACGCGGCACTGCGGTTGCCGGAGTGGCATCTTCGCCGCGAAAGCCGGAGCCGGAACTGCAGCAATCGAGGATGATGGTCACATTGTCACTTTTTTGGGTGAGTTGGGTGAGCAATTGCTCCAGTTCGTCGTCGCGAATATCGCTGACTTTGCCGGCGGGATCGCGGCTGTCGTGCGTGACCAGTGTTTCGTCCATGCCGTCGGATTCGTCGCTGTTATCATCCGTCGTTCGCGAACCGTGACCGCTAAAATAGAATAAAATCTGGCTGTCTTTTGTGGCATTTTTGATCAGGAATTCCTCAAATTGCCCCAAAATATTGGCTTTTGTGGCGTCTTCGTCCAACAACATTTTGATATTCGAAGGCTGGTAACCGAACACATCTTTGATCAGATTTTCCATCATCAGCGCATCGTTTACACAGCCTTTCAACTGGAATTTCGCCGGTAAATTCGGATATTTGTTGATGCCAACGATCAGTGCAAAATTGTTGTTGCTATTCCCCGGCGCAGCTGATTCGGTGTTCGATACCGTTGTTGTTGCAGCGGCGGGTGCAGCAGTTGAGGCATCCTTCTTTTCGGACGCACTGTTGCCACAGCTCAACAGCGAAAGCATCAAAATAAATATAAACAATGGCTTAAATGGATTCATTTGCGGCTCCTGAGTAATTGTTAATTCCGGTTACTTGCCCACTTTTACGATACGCATGGTGGTTTCCCAATCCTGCTGATTGACCAGCCGGTAATCGCCCCGGGAAACGCCCTGCATCGCCTGACCGAACAATTGACTGAGCGGATCGGCGGGCACTTCGTCCACGCTTTTGATGGCTTCGCTGGCCAGCATGTGAAAATCAACCGGTGTTTTGGTGGCGAATACTTTGTACACATCAGTGCTGGCATTTTTGCCATCGGGCACTTTGGCGCGGAGCATCACGTTTATTTCACGACCCTTTTCCAACCGTTCGTTGCTGCCGCGTTCGTATGGGAAAACCACGTTCACGGTGCCGTCGTTGGAGAGCACTGCGAGATAAATATACAGCGGCTTGTCTGAGGAGTTGGTGATTTTCGCGGTGACGATTTCGCCGCTGCGAACATCCGCATCCGATTGATCGATGTTCGCGAAAACGTTGCGGGAATTGCCTTCTTCGCCGGTCAAAATTTCCAGTTTGATGCGGTTCTGCGATGCCGGATTATCAATCGACAGTGTGTTGAACCACTTTGCCCATTGGCTCATGCGCGTTTCCATTTTCGGCAGATTTTCGGCGGTCGCCGGAAGGGGCGGGGAGAGTTCGCTGCCGTCACCGGAAATCCAGTGGATGTTGCCGTCTTTTTCTTCCAGCAAAATATGGTAGCCGTTTTCGGAATCGAGTGCTTTCAGATAGGATTGATTCGCGAGCTTTGTTTTCAACTGTTGCAACACCGGCGAACTGCCCGCATTTTTGAAATACACCCGCAGCGCCAGATTGGGATAATTTTGCTCTGTGACGATCGCGCGGGAATTATCCGCGATTTTTGCGCCGGAAATGCGCTCGCCTTCGGCGTAATAGCCTTCCACTTTTTTGAGTTTGAATGTGGCGGTGGCGGTACTCAAATCGTCAAAATTTTTGGTGCCGGGAGGGAAAACCGCAACCGTGCTGCCAACCGTCAATCCGGAAAGTTGTCCGGCATCCAGTCGTACGCCTTTGCTGCCCACCGGTTGCGCCAAAATGTAGCTTTGGGCGACACTTGATCCGTCGTTGAACACAAAATTATCGAGTGTGGTGCCTTCAATTTGCGGTTCCTGATTGGGGAAGTAGAGCTGCACACTGCCGCGAACTTTGTCCATTACATCGCGATAAGTGACACCCTCCGGTGAGTTACGAATGGCGTCGGTCAAGAAATGAGTGAGTGCGCCCTGTTCCTGTCCGCTGGATTTCAAATATTCAAAAGCGGTTTGTTTGGCGAGACATGCGGAAATCAGCACATAATTTACGTTCGCCGGACGCAGGTCATTTTTGCCTTCCGGCATGCCGCGAGTGGCCGCGCTTGCCGGTTGTGCCGGCGGCGTGCGCAAATCCGCTTCCACATATCGCGAATTCCCCGAGCCGCGCGAAATGGTGCCGGAGTGGCAGCTATCAAAAATATAGCTGACGTTTTTGCATTTTGCGGAAAGCCCCATCAACAATTCATTGAGCTGATCATCGCTGATGTCAAAGGTTGTCCCTTCGGGATCGCGGCTGTCATAAGGCACGATGGTTTCGTCCCAACCGTCCGGCTCGTCGCCGTTTTCTTCATCTTTCATCATTGAGCCATGTCCGCTGTAATGAAAAACGATGATGTCGTCACGCTGCGCCTGATCGATCAGATGGGTTTTGAACGCATCGATAATGCCCTGATGGGTTGCCCGTTCATTGGTCAAAATGCGGATGTTGCTCTGCGGAAACTGGAATTTGCTGACCAGCAGATTTTCCATATCTTTCACATCATTCACGCAGCCGGAAAGTGATGACACGCGATCGGGATATTTGTAATTATCGATGCCCACCAGCAGCGCAAATTTCTGCGGTTCGCGGGTCGGTTCGGGATAATCATGCTGAATCGGCTCGATATTGCCGGTATCCGGCGTGCTGTTTTGCGGCGGCGGCGCATCTTTGGAACATGCAACCAGCAGCAGCGAAACCGTAATTATTGAGAACATTAATCGCTGATGGATCTTCATAATTTATCCTTTTTGGGGAGGTGGAAATCAGTTTTGCCGGAAAGGCGCAAAGTCCGCAAAGTCGAACCAAATCAATCTAACTTTGCGTTTTTTGCGCCTTTGCGGCGATTGTTCAAAAATTTCAATTGGCGTTATTGGCGATGATGACACCGACAAACACACCGGCGGTAAAACCGAGCGGATATGATAAGCTGCGAAATAATTTGGTATACCACGGGTCAGATAAAATTTCCGATTTGGTTTTATACAGATCGCCGCGTTCGCGAAGCGCATCATTCATTTCTTCCAAAACGGCAATTTTTTGATCTTTGATGCCCAGCGCCGTTTCCATTTCGCCGATGAGCTGGTTGTTCAATTCCGCCTGTTTGCGGTAACCGCTGAGGGTTTGCTCCAGCGCCGGAACCAGCCGGATTTTCTGGGCGTAATCGTTAATCCATTTTCCGGTGAGCAAAAATCCCGCCGTGCCGTTGCCATCGGAAACGCGATAGGTTTGATCCGCCCGCAGCAAGAAATCAACCCGTAAAATGGTCGGTGTTGGCACTTCGTCCAAACCGCGCGAGAGCGGTTCGTCCATCGGCAGCGAATCCAGCGAGCCACGGGATGTTGAATCGCTGAGCAATTTACGCAACTGTTCATCGTTGCGACGCAACTGCTCTTTTAACCGCGAATCGATATCGCGAGTGGTCGGCAGATCAGTTCCCTGGGCCACCGCCAAGTTGCCCCAACACACCACGACCAGAATCCAGACTGTCCAGCGTGCCGCGCGTGAAATTTGCCAAAAAGTCGATATCGCTATCGATATTGGGAATAGATTCTTTGATTTCATCCAGATTGCCCTCGCCTTCGTTAATTAATTCCTGAACACCTGTGAGCTTGTTTTTCAATTCTGCAATCTTTTGCAGGCTCATTTTTTCCCGTTTGGTGATGTCCTCGTATTGCTGGCTCAACATTTCGATCTGCTTTTCTTTCTGATCGATCATTGCCTGCAACTCTTTGAGCATTCGCGCTTTATCGCTAAAAAAGCTCTGGTAAACCGAGTTCCCGACAGCCAAAACAGCTACTATTGTGATAATTTTTCCGATCGTCGTTTGCAAAAATCCAGACATGTGTTCTCCTCCGGCATATTAAAATGTTATGTGAAAAACCAAAAAATGCGGTGCGGCAAGTCAATTGCAATTAATCGTCTTCCATTACCAAACGATATTGCAACGGTATGTATTTTTTGAGTTTAGCCCATGTCCATGGACGTTTGACGACTTTCCCTTTTCCGCCGCTGGCTTCGTAAACCACCGGCAAACCTTCGGCGTTGTATTCTGCAAATAAAATAATATGATCCCCGGCTTTGTTGAACACATCGCCCGGTTTCATATCCGTGAACCAATTGTATTTCGGTTTTGCGGCGATCGCCCGGATGGTGCTGGTGCCGTATTTCTGCGGCTGATTCCAGCAGTAGCTCACAAAACCGGAACAATCCAGACCGGTGGTGCAGGAGGTGACGCCGTGTTTGCTGTGCGATCCGGCAGCCTGACCTTCGGCAATTTTGCGATCAAATTGTTCCGGGTGATCGAATCCGCCCCAATCGTATGGAATGCCGGTAACATTTTCACCGGCTTTGAAATCGGACGCATACGGTTTGCTCTGCGGACAACTGGCAACTGTGTTTTTTTGCTGGCATGTCCAGTTGTGAAAAGCCGCGGCTTTGGCGCGCTCGATCATTTCTGCGCGGGTGATCGGTTTCAGTTTTGCCGCCGACTGATCGTTTTGTGCTAGCGTGGTTAAACCGATAGCAATCAATAAGATAAGCAAATAATATCGCTGTTGGATTCGCATGGCAATTCCTGTTTGTTGGGTGATTTTCGATGAAATTACGGCTGCTTAACATCCCACACTTGGATGCGCAATGTTTCCGTTCCCGGCGACATTTGATACAATTTGCCGTTGCTCAACCGGAATTCGTCATCCGGGAAAACGTGGTGAACTTCATCCAGTCCGGCGATATTCGCGGTCCATTTGCCGGATGCATCGTAGATTCGCATAAAGCGATGGACAGTAATCGGCACATTTCCGGAGGTCGTTTCCAGCAACACAAAGGTTTGCTCGCCCATCGTCCCGATCAACTGAACGGAGATCAGAAACAGCGAATCATTTTCGAAAGTCACCGTAATTGGCGATTTACCATCCGGCGAAACCGTGCCGCTGTTGCGGTCATTCAATTTGGCGTTGCGATGTTTTTCGAATCGGGCAATCTGTTGGGCGTCAGTCGTTTGCGCCGGATCTGCGCTGCCGCTCACGATATAATAATCTTCCGTGCCGCGCCGCTCGATCAAAATGTCACCCGGTGCATCCAGCAATTGCAGTCGTGTTGGGGCAAAATCCATTGTTTTCTCACTGGTAAAAGCGCCGTTCGCATCGTAAAACACAATCCGGGATTGCAGCGGATCGGTGATCACAAAACCGCCGTCGGGTGATACGTCAAAACTGGTGGGTCCGTCCGGCAGCTCGTCTTCGTATCCGGGCGTTACAGCCAATGCGCCGGGATTTTCCGATAGCATCGTTTCTGCGTTGGGGGCGTCCACATTTTGCAGCGGAATTTCGATAACTTTAGCAACGTCAATGGCGGTAGCCGGTGGCGTTTTGCCGGGATCGCAGCCCATAATATTCACCAAAATGACCAGCATAAATGATGAAATAATTTTATTCATAAAAAAATCCTCAGCATTGGGATGAGCGGTTTCCGCTGAATGTTATCAATTCCGTTTGATAATCCTAATCAAATTTTGCGGTAGTAATTCGTTGAACCACAGAGATTTACAGCTTGTTTGAAAAGTAAAATTTACTGTTTTTGAATCCAGTTAACGACAATCGAGAGATGGAAATATGCAGTTGTTATTTGTTGACCTAAAATTAACGAAAAGAAACAATATATCAAATAGTATGGCAGACAATTTAGAAAATAACTAAGTCACGGGATGTTGGTAACATACTTCGATAGCAACGTTTTGAATTGCTGGTTATTGTGCAACGGTTTCCAACTGGGTTCGATCAATAATTTGTTCACTGAAAGGCGGGAGGGATTCTCCAGTAAAATAGAAATCAGCCGGGTAGCCATTACAAAATTCCCTGTTTTTACGTTAATCCATGCCAGAATTTCCAAAATCAGCGCGCCGGTGATTGCATCCGTTTCGATCGGCAACAGGGCAACGGCTTTGTCGCCTGCCTGAATTGCGGCAGCTTTTTCGCCCAATCCCGCAAATGCAAGTCCCAATCCGGCTTGAAAAACAGCGGATTCCGGAAACTGTTCAGCGTAAAATGCGAATCGGGTTTTGGCGGTGTCGTAATTTGCGATTGCCATTGCCGGTTGTTTCATGAGCGAATAGGTTTCGGCTTTATCGAGATAATAAAACAGGGAATCGTATTGGATTGACAAATGTTGCAGCGCCGTTTGGTAATTGCCGTCAATTTTTTCGAGATATGTCCACAAATTGACCAGCTTTACCGGAGCAACAAATTCGGCTGCCTGCTCCACAACCAGCCGTGCCATTTGGGTGTTACCATCGCGACTGACACACAGCTCAACTTTGCCGGAATATGCTTTGTCGATGTCCGGTTCCAGCGCAATTGCGCGATTTAGGTAGCGTTCAGCATCGTTGTAACGGCGCATCAGGTTGAGCGTATTTCCCAAATCAAACATGATGTCATAGTTGCGCGGATTGAGGGTTGCGGCGCTTTCGAGCTGCTTTACGGCATTTTCCCATTCGCCCTGCCGGCGATAAATATAGCCCGTCGCTGCGATCGCCTCAACGTTGTTGGGATAGCGTTTTTGCACCGTTTCAAATTCGCGGAGTGCTTTTTTGTAATCGCGACTGCCCCAATAATAATAAAATCCCTGCGCGAGATGTGTTTCCGCCAGATCGGGCGCCATTTTCGCGGCTTTTTCCACCGATTGTTTGGCCTGCTCGATGTATTCGGTTTTGCCAAAATTCCACGCCAGCCACATTTGCTCTTTGGCGAGCGCGGCAATTGCGACCGCAAAATCCGGATCGGCGGCAATTGCTTTTTCGAACATTTCCACCGCGTTTTGGGCTTCGCTCAACAGCGCATCGCGAGCCGCGAAATCGTTGCCGCGTAAATAAAAATCGTATGCTTCCAGATTGTCCGTTGCCTGCCGGGCAATCGCCTGGCGCTCCGGCGCGAGCAAGGTTATGTCCAGCGCTTTCGCCACATTTTCCGAGATGTCGGTTTGCAGTTGGAACACCTCAGCCATCTGCTCATCAAACGTTTCTGTCCAAATGAGTGTTTCATCCGAAACCCGGATGAGGTGCGGGGTGATCCGCACCCGTTCGACCGATTCACCGGTAGCTTCGCGCTGAACCGTGCCGTCGAGAATAAAATCTACCCCCAATTCTTCGCCGATTTGCCGGGTGGTTTTGCCGCTGTCGCGATATTTGTTAGCGCTTTGCCGGGAAATTACGCCGATTCCGGCGATGCTGGCCAGCCGGGTCGTGATTGCGTTGGTGATGCCCGCTGCAAAATAATCATTTTCCGGGCTGCCATAATTCTCGAACGGCATGACCGCCAGCATTTTTCGTTGAATAGGATCGCGCGGCGTCGGTTTTAGCCAAAACACGATAATAAAAATCGCAAAGAAAATCACCCCCAACAGCGCAGCCGCAAAAATGATGTGGCGTTTCGGTTTTGGCGATTGACCAGCTAAAACCGGGATTTCAGCGTCGATTTCAGGGGTAGGGGAGATCGTTTTTTCTGTGGTGCAGTCGAGCTCGGCTACCAGATCTCTGGTGCTCGCATAGCGATCTTCGGGTGATTTTTCCAGACATTTGGAAATTGCCGACGCCAGGTTTTCCGGCACATCATCGCGATAATCAGTGAGCGATGGCACCGGTTCGGACAAAATCGAATACATCAGCGCCTGGGCGTATTCATCGCGGAATGGCAGCTCGCCGGTGAGCATTTCGAACATCACCACGCCCATCGCCCAAATATCCGCCCGGTGATCGACTTCCGCACTTTGTATCTGCTCCGGCGACATATACGCCAGCGTGCCGAGGATGCTGCCAGCTTGCGTAATTTCGTTGCTTCCGGGAATTTTTGCCAATCCGAAATCGAGGATTTTCACCTGCCCTTCGCCGGTCAGCATGATGTTGGCGGATTTAATATCGCGATGAATTATATCTTTGGAATGCGCCGCATGCAAGCCGTCGGCAATTTGCCGGGAGATGTCGATCACCTGCTCAACCGGCAGTTGCGATTGGCTGATCAACGATTTCAGCTCCTGCCCGTCCACATATTCCATTACAATAAATATCTGCTGTTCAAATTCTTCGATGGTGTAAATGGTGGCAATATTGGCGTGATTTAACGCAGCAGCAGCTTTCGCTTCCCGTTTGAAACGTTCCCGCTGTTCATCGTCGGCTGCAACCGTTGTCGGTAAAAATTTGATGGCAACTTTCCGGTCCAGTTTTACATCCTCGGCAAGATACAGCACGCCCATGCCGCCCTGGCCCAGTTTTTGGACAATTTTATAATGTAAAATGGTTTTGCCGATCATCCCTAACACTCAAAATAATGCGCAGAAAAAGTCAATTTGTGATTATCCGATAGCTCCAAAAAATAACCAAATTGTTTGAGTTTAACAAAAAAATCTTAAAATCTGCTAAAAATGTGCTATCCAAATATTGCATCACTCTAAAATTATGGGTAAACTTGTGCATCAAAATCACTTACGCCAACATTTTCGCAGCGAAATTGCGAAATTTTGTTTCCCTGTTCAGCATCAATTTTTTTTCAACACGTATTTCACCGAAAAATTTGTTTTAAAATGATACAACCAGAGGTCAGCTATGTTAGGTTTAAAAAGGTTCGACATTAAATGTTTGATCAACATATTCATAGTGGTAACCCTAATTCAAGGCAGTGCGCTGTTGGCACAGGATGGTAGCGTTATTGCACATTTTTTGAACCGATCATCGAAAATTCTGGATTACTTTTGGGTGGATGAAAGCGGCAATGAAACCAAATATGGCTCAATAAATATCGGTGGATTTATTGACCAGGAAACATATCCGGGACATCTGTGGCGGTTTAAATCCGGTAATCAAATAATGGGTGAGTATATTACCGGTTCAGAAGAAGAACCGATGTATATGATAACAAATCCGGATGCCAAACTTCTCCAATTCGAAGATTTTACAGCAACTTACAATCCTGAAGCAATGACCCAAATACCTTATGGATTTACCACAGAATATCTTCCGCAAACGTTTTGGAGCAAAGATGAAGTTTACGATTTGACCACTGCAGAATCGGCAACCATCGAGTTTTATGTGATGTGCTCAGATACCGCTCAGGAAATTCTCGTCGCATTATCGCAAACCCGCAAACCATACGGTGATCCCGAAGCTGATGCGCTGACATTCCGGTTCCGCCCGGAATTGCTGGATATTTGGGTTCGCTCAAAATTTTATGACAATTGGGTCGATTACGATGATCTTGATGTTGATGACATCAGCATGGGGACCAATTTCTGGCAGAAATACCGGATCGAAATCAGTAAAACCGCACTTCGGGTTGCAATCGATGATAAGTATTTGATAAAAGCTGACTTAACAAATATCGATTTCCCGTTAAAAGGCTATTTTGGTTTCGATATTTTTGGAAAACAGGGTTATGAACATACGACCATTGGATACATGGGCGTGTTGATTGAACATCACGGAAAAGCAGCCCCAGTCGCTACACAGCCGGCAGAAACCCAACAACCGGCTGCCGGGGAGCAACCCGCATCCACCGGCACGCGCGGCGCGGAAGTGCTTACCGCAACGCTGCCTGATGCAACGCTGGATAAACCCGGAAAATATTATGCCATTGTTATCGCCGTACAGGATTATGAAGATGGCGGACCAAACGATCTCGATTATCCGATTCAGGATGCCCAACGGGTTATCAACACGCTGACGCAATTTTACACGTTTGATATGGAAAATATTACTTTTCTGCAGAATCCCAAAAAAGACCAGATTACAGACGTGTTTGACCGGCATCTGGATAAAATTACCCCAAATGATAACCTGCTGATTTTTTACGCCGGTCACGGCTATTGGGATGAGCGGATGAATCAGGGATTTTGGCTGCCCGCAGATGCAGAGAAAAACAGGCGATCGCGCTGGTTGTCCAACGGCACGATCCGCGATTACATCAACGGTATTCGCACCCGCCACACGCTGCTGGTGACGGATGCATGTTTTAGCGGCGGAATTTTCAAAACCCGCGCTGCGTTCAACGATGCGGATCGTTCCACCAACGAGCTGTATAAATTACCCAGCCGCAAAGCCCTCACCAGCGGAACGCTGAAAGAAGTGCCGGACAAAAGTGTATTCGTCAAATATTTGTTGAAAAAGCTGGAAGAAAATACGGATAATTACCTTTCGAGCCAGGCGTTGTACACCCAGATTCGCGGACCGGTGACAAACAATAGTCCCAATGCGCAAGTCCCGGTATTCGGTGTGATCCGCGAAACCGGCGACGAAGACGGTGAGTTCATTTTCGTTCGCCGAAAATAATTAATTGATAATTTTTTTGCCACGGAAACACAAGGTTCACTGAGTTTTCAGGAAGTTTGGAAACGGACAAACATTTTTAGTTCGGTGTATTAAACAATTATCAACGTTTCTCAACTGTTTAATTCTGTGGCTCTGTGGCAAATGATTGCAAAACAATAACCTATGCGAAATTATCTTTCGTGGCTGGAAAAAATAGACAGCCGCTTGCTTATTTTTGTAGTGCTCATTTGCAACAACCTCGCTTTTCCGCTTTCCGGCGGAGAAGAGCAATATTTGCAATACGCCAAACAGTGGTTTCAGCCGGAGTGGATTCCCGGTTCGTTTACGCTAACCGAATTTGCCGGACCGCGCCTGATTTTCCAGATCATCTGCGGATTTTTTCTCCAGTTTATTTCAATTGAGTGGTTTGCGATGATCGCGCGAGTTGTCGCATTTGCCCTGTTTGCCTTCCCGCTGGCGCGATTGTTCCGGCAACTCACTCTCTCTAACGCCTATATTTTTATCATCCTGCAAATTTTTCTGGTCACCGACCAAAGCCTGTTTGCCCGCGAATGGATGTTCCGCACCTTCGAGCCGAAAGTTCTGGCATATGTTTGCCTCTTTTGGGGATTGACCGATTTTTTGGATAAAAAATACATCCGCTGGGCGATGTGGCTGGTTGCGGCAAGCTATTTTCACGTGCTCGTTGGCGGCTGGTTTTTCGCTACCGGGATGATTTATTTGTTGCTGAACAATCGCGATTGGCGGCAAATTGCCAAGCTGTCTGCGGTTTTTGTGCTGCCGTTGTTGCCGTTTATCATCTATCTGGTGAACGGCGTTTTTCTCAATCAGCCGCAGGTTGGCAGCGCTTTAAACCTAAACTGGGTGTATGTGTATTACCGGCTATCACATCACCTCGGGATTTTCGATTCATGGAAATTTTTTGCGGATAAACACTTGACTGGCGTATTGCTCAGCGCCATTTGGCTGGCTGTGTGCGTCGTTTTGCTGCGAAAATCGCTGCCGGATTATTTGCGATTGCTGATCCATTTTATCATCATCATTTTGGCGATCAATTTGCTGTTTGTCGGCGTTGCCGCGCTGGATGCTTTTGTGTTCGCCAAAAGCGGCGGGTTCGGGTTGAAATTTTACCCGTTTCGCCAAAGCACGTTGGCGATGTTCTTTTTATTTCTGCTCATCGCTGCATTTTCTGAATGGCTACTTATCGAAAAAAAGTGGTTCGAATCAATCAAAACAGTGATGTTGATCGCTGTTTTTGGGTTGTTTGTTTCGCAAACGATCAGCGTCGTAAAGCACAATATTCAATACTTTAAGGGCGATTCCGCATATTCGAAAATGATCGATTTTGTTCATGAAAAAACAACGTTCGACGAACAGTTTATTCTCATTGACTTGGGCAATTTCCAGAGCCCGCCGGAATACATGAGTTTTTCCCGGCGTACCCAACGCGAAAATTTTGTGGTGTTCAAATTTGTGCCCGCCGGAACCGCAAAACTGGCGGAATGGTACGAACGCAATCAGGTGCTGGAAATTATCGCAAAAGATGCATCGCAGCTTGTCCCGTTGATGCGAAAATACGGTATCGATTACGTCATTGCCCCGCACACCATCGAAGATGCTGATCTGGCAAATGTTTTTCAAAATGAGAAATACTGGGTGTATCGGGAACGATAATACAGCAGGAGAATCCTGCCTTCGCAGGAAAGACATGTATTGTTCAAAATTTCTGAATTTGCTACTGAATAAATCCAATCAAATTCATATATTTCAACTTATTCAAATACCAAAACCGGCGAAGCGATGGGGGCATTGATGAGCCAATTTCCTGATTTTGCAAATATGGAACTGGATTTAACCGCAGCAAAAGCGGATCTGGCGGCATGGGAACAGCGATTTACCGAGGAAACCGGCAAATCACCCGACCAAACCCGCTGGATGACCCATGAACAAATTCCCGTCAAACCGCTATATACCGCCAACGATCTCCGCGAAGCGAAACACCTCGGTTACACCGCCGGAATCCCGCCGTATTTACGCGGCCCATACGCCACGATGTATGTGATGCGCCCGTGGACCGTGCGCCAATATGCCGGATTTTCCACTGCGGAAGAGAGCAACGCGTTTTATCGCCGGAATCTGGCTGCCGGGCAAAAAGGGCTTTCGGTGGCGTTCGATCTGGCGACACATCGCGGTTACGACAGCGATCACCCACGGGTGGTCGGCGATGTCGGCAAAGCCGGTGTGGCAATCGACAGCATTCTCGATATGAAAATCCTGTTCGACAGTATTCCGCTGAAAGACATCTCCGTTTCGATGACGATGAATGGTGCAGTTTTGCCGGTGATGGCTTTTTACATCGTCACAGCGTTGGAGCAGGGCGCAAAGATGGCACAGCTCGCCGGAACCATCCAGAATGACATCCTAAAAGAATATATGGTGCGCAATACTTACATTTACCCACCCGAACAGTCGATGCGCATCATCGCCGATATTTTTGAATTTACTTCGCAGCACATGCCCAAATTCAACAGCATCAGCATTTCCGGCTACCACATGCAGGAAGCCGGGGCGCCGGCGGATCTCGAAATGGCTTACACCCTCGCTGACGGATTGGAATATGTCCGCACCGGATTGAAAGCGGGCATCGATATTGATTCTTTTGCGCCGCGACTCTCGTTTTTCTGGGGCGTCGGGATGAATTATTTTATGGAGATCGCCAAAATGCGCGCAGCGCGGGTGATCTGGGCATCGCTGATAAAACCGTTCAATCCCAAAAGTGAAAAATCTATGGCGCTGCGAACCCATTCGCAAACCTCGGGTTGGAGCCTCACCGAGCAGGACCCGTTCAATAATGTGACCCGAACCTGCATCGAGGCGATGGCGGCGGCACTCGGGCATACCCAATCGCTGCACACCAATTCGCTGGACGAAGCGATAGCCCTGCCGACAGATTTTTCCGCGCGAATCGCCCGGAATACGCAGCTCTTTTTGCAGGATGAAACCGGCATCTGCAACGTGATCGACCCGTGGGGCGGATCGTATTATGTGGAATCGCTGACCCACGAGCTGCTCAAAAAAGGTTGGGCGCATATTCAGGAAATCGAATCGCTGGGCGGAATGGCGAAGGCGATTGAAACCGGTGTGCCGAAAATGCGCATCGAGGAAGCCGCCGCGCGCCGTCAGGCGATGATTGATGCGGGAAAAGAAGTGATCATCGGAGTGAACAAATACCGGTTGGAAAAAGAAGCGCCGATCGACATTCTGGAAGTGGATAACTCTGCGGTTCGGGAATCTCAAATTGCGCGATTGCAGAAATTGCGTGCAGAGCGCGATGACGCGAAAGTGCAGGCTGCGTTGAACGCCATCACCAAATGTGCGGAAACCGGCGAGGGAAATTTGCTGGCACTGTCCGTTGAAGCTGCGAAAGTGCGCGCATCGCTCGGCGAAATTTCCGATGCGATGGAAAAAGTATTCGGTCGCCACACCGCAACCATCCGCTCGATTACCGGCGTTTACAGCAGCGCATTCGGAGAAAATATGCAAGTTGAAAAAGTTCGCAAAATGACCGACGATTTCGCCGAAAAAGAGGGACGCCGTCCGCGAATCATGATTGCCAAAATGGGGCAGGACGGGCACGATCGCGGCGCAAAAGTGATTGCCACTGCCTTCGCCGATCTCGGGTTTGACGTGGATATCGGCCCGCTGTTCCAAACGCCGGAAGAAACCGCCCGTCAGGCAGTGGAAAACGATGTGCACATCGTTGGGATGAGCTCGCTGGCAGCCGGACACAAAACGTTGCTGCCGCAACTGGTGGAAGCGTTGCGCAAACTGGGTCGCGAAGATATTATGGTGGTGATTGGCGGCGTGATTCCGTCGCAGGATTATCAATTTTTATTCGATCACGGCGCGTCCGCGATTTTTGGTCCCGGAACCGTGATCCCGGAAGCGGCGGAACAGGTGCTGATCGAGTTGTCCAAACGGGTGTTTGATTAAGCAGATTTGCAAATTTTCAATTAATGCCGGAGATTCCTGCCTTCGCAGGAATGACAAAAATTCAGAACCAATACTGTGAAAGCAGGAATCTCCAACTAAGTAGAGTTTATTTTACCTGCCGAAGCTCGTTCAAGTCATCCTCGCCATTCACGAAAATCGACAAATCTTTCAACAGCCCGTCATCAATGCGGTAAATCCAACCGTGCACGGAAACATTTTGACCGGATTTCCAGGCATTCTGCAAAATGGTTGTGTGGCAAACGTTGATCACCTGTTCCCGCACATTCAGCTCGCAGAGCAGGTCCACTTTTTCCTGCTCGCCGGGCAGCGCATCAACTTTCGATTGGTGCTGGCGATACACATCTTTGATATGCTGCAGCCAGTTGTCGATTAATCCGTGCTCCTGATCATCGATTGCTGCTTTTACACCACCGCAGCCGTAATGCCCGCAAACGATGATGTGCTTTACCTTTAGCACTTCCACCGCAAACTGGATCACCGAAAGGCAATTCAGATCGGTGTGAATCACCTGATTGGCGATGTTCCGGTGCACAAAAATTTCACCGGGAAGCAAATCGACAATCTGGTTTGCCGGCACGCGGCTGTCCGAACAGCCGATCCACAAATACTCCGGATTTTGCTGCCGGGACAATTTCGAAAAGAAATCCGGGTCGGATTCTTTCAGGCTCGCAGCCCATTTTCTGTTGTTTTCGAACAAATGTTTTAGTATTCGCATGGGTAAAATTTATGCGAATTTAACCAAATATGAAAATTGATTTGAAAAATGGGGTATTTTTTTTGAGAATAAGACAACGCGGAACAATTATTTTTCAGCGGATGAATCTTCCGATATTTCGATCAACAAATCCGACAATTCGGATGCAAATGGATACAAAAAGTTAGCAAGTGCCAGTAATGCATTGTTTGAAAACGTTTTCGTTTCGGGAAAAAATTTGCGCACCAGCTTGTTCAGCAATAAATGTATCCGTTGTTCAAACGTTTGATAATACCGATCGATCGTTGCTTCATCGAGAAAAATCTGCCGGACATTTTTTAATTCTGCCTCATCCATTTTGTGGTTGAACTCTGTTTCATAGGAATGCAGAAATTCTTCCAGCGATTTCCGGTTTACCTTTTGGGCAGAATATTTTTGATGTTGCCCGGAAATCTCAGCCGGAATTCCGGTCGTTTTGATGCAGCCGATCACATTTTGCGCGCCGGACAAGATCTCGTCGATTGTTTTGCGAATCGCCGGATGAGTGGAAATCCGAACGCCAAGTTCATTTTTGCTGAAGGTTAATTGGGGAATCAAGCCGGGTTTTGGCAGCGGACGGGAAAAATAGCGGAACGTCAATTCCGTCAGGCAATCGTTCAGTTTTTCGCCAAACAAATACCGGCGTTTTTGGGCGTTATTAATAACAGTAATGGTTGTTTTCGAACGGACGCCGGTTTTGGCGTTGGGGGACGGGTTACTGCTTTGCTCAATCATTTTCACGATTCCCTTCAAAAAAAACGCTGCGCGATGTAAACTGAACATCTCCATGCGAAAGGGTATTTCATTTTAAAACGGTTGCGGCTACCCTTAAGTGCCGGTTAAAATTTGATTTACAGATTTTATCCGTAATTATCGAACCAAGTTGGAAAAACTTTAGCTGTCACCTTTTGCTAATACGTTATGCCATGCGTTTATGTGCTTTGAAATAAAATCGTGAATAATTGTTTTACAGAAAACGGTGAGAATTTGACAATTTTTTATGCGACACAATATTTATGGGTTAGGCGAAAATTACCAAAATCAATTTTTTGAGATAAAATATTCGGTTGTTATACGGGAATGTGATACATTTTCCGGGTATTAAAAAGTGGCATTTTGTCCCAAAAAAACAACAATTAAGATGGTGAAAAATGAAAACGACCCGCAATCTGCTAATAATTGTGTTGCTGTTTTTGTTCGCATGTTCAACGGATCACGGACCGGAAAGCAAGTTTTTGCGCGGGCGAATCCTGATATTGGGTGACAGCATCACCCACACCGGAATTTTCGTCAGCTTTCTGGAATACGAACTTGCCAGAAAATTCCCGGAAGCGGAAATGGATATCATCGCGATCGGGCTTTCCAGCGAAACAGCGTCTTGTCAAACAGAATCGGATCGCGAATTTCCGCGCCCCTGCGTTCACGAACGGTTGGACAGTGCGCTCGACAAGCTAAAACCGGATGTCGTGTTTTCATGTTACGGGATGAACGACGGTTTGTACACCACTCAAAGTCCGGAAAACATGCAAGCGTATCAAAACGGCATCACAAAACTAATGGAAAAAGTATTCGCGACCGGTGCAAAGCTGGTTTTGTTGACCCCGCCGCCATTCGATCCGCTTGCTGCAAAAGAGAAGGTAACTTGCAGCGATTCTGCCGGATACAATTATTTCCACCCCTATTGCCATTACGACAGCGTGCTGGCGGACTACGCCGATTGGACGATGACGTTGAAAAATGAGAATCTCGCGACGATCGATTTGAACGCAGTGATGACCGGTTTTATCCGCGAGCAGCGCAAAACGGAAAGCACGTTTGTGCTCAGCCCGGATGGTGTTCACCCGGATTCTGCCGGGCATTGGTTGATGGCGCGAACCATTTTGAATGCGTTGGGTGTGGATAGCGAAAATGGAAATATCGCAGCGGTTGCCGCAGAAAAAAGCCGCACGCCGCTATTCAAAAAAATTGACGAACGGCGGACAATTTTATCCGATGCATGGCGGGTGGCCGTCGGGCACACCCATCAACGGAAATGGGAAGGTTTGCCGATTGACGAAGCAAACCGGAAGGCAATGGCGTTGCGATCGGAAATTCGCGCGCTGCTCCGGACGGAATGAACCGGTTTTAGCTGGATGTCGTTTTTCGTTTGTTCAACAATATCCGGAAAATGCCAACCAGGCTGATCGCCAGCCAGAACGCCTCGATCACAAATGCAGAGAGGTTGAATTTGTACAACAGCGAAACAATCACGAACGCGGCGCCGGCCGCGTTCATCAGGCTGAAATTCAGCGATTTGCTGTCGATTTTTTCCAGTTGCAGCAGCATGTATGCCAGCAAAATCAAAAAAACACCGATGTTGCCAACGAAGTCAAACCATTGATATTCAATCATTTAGCGGATGCATTTCAGTTTATTTGTCAGACCAGATTGCCAACTCGTTACCGCCGGGTTCGATAAAGTGGAAGCGACGTCCGCCGGGGAAAGAGAAAATATCCCGACTGATTTTACCGCCATTTACCTGCACTTTTTCGCGTAAATCTTCCAGATGTTCGCCGTAAAAAATAATCAGCACGCTGCCGTTTTCCACGGATGCAGCGTTATCGGAACGGTAAATGCCGCCATCAATTTTTCCGTCGTTAAAACTGGCATATTCTTCGCCCCAGTCGGTGAAAGACCAGCCAAAAACTGCCGAAAAAAATGTTTTGGTTTTGGCTATATCTTTCGATTGAAATTCGACGTAATTGATTTGATTTTCACTGCTCATTTATGCACTCCAACTGTTGATTATCGTAAATGAATTAGCTGATTTGGGTGGAAATCCACCAAATATTGCCGGACGGATCGCTGATACCGCCGCGTTTATCCGGGTCACCTTCTTTTTGAACGGGATCTTGCACAACGGTTCCACCGGCGGCGATGGCGCGTTTGAATGTCGCGTCCACATCCGGCACGTAAACGTGCATCCACACCGGAAAAGCGGGATAATCCTCGCCGGCATCGGCGATCATCACGATTGTATCGTCAATTTTCACTTCTGCATGCATAATGCCGCCATCGGGTGTTTCATATCGGCGGGTTTCCGTTGCGTTAAATGTCGCATGCATAAAATCGATCACCATTTGTGCATCAGCTGCCATGATATACACAGAAACGCTGTTGTAATCCTGTGGTTTGAAATTTGGTTTCATCGGTTCACTCCACGGTTTTGATTCAACTTAAACATGGGGTAGTTCTAAAATTCAACAACATTGCCATAAAAATAAGTTCTGTGCTCGAAAAAGTAAGATTATTTCCAATCAAAATACCCAATCAAAATTTAACCTACAGATATTCCGGATGATCCGAAATAAATTTTTGCAATCCCTTGTTGGCGGTTGCGGAAACTTTTTTGCGCAACATCGGCGACCAACCGAGAAATATACCCGGCGTGCCCAATGCCATTCGCGACCATTTCCAAAAATCGAATCGATCGCGATGAACGATGATTTTGCCGTCGCGGAATTCGAATTGCGCATCGATCTTGTTGAGCACTTTCCGGTTGGTCACCGAAAAAGTGTAGCTCGCTTCCCAGTGGGCAGAACCAATGTTGTCGTCCGCTTTTACTGCGCCGTAATCCAGTGACAAATCCGCCCCGCGTTCACAGAGCATGTGCCACATCGCGCCGGCGGCTTTTCCGCGCAAATCAAATACTTCATCGTGAAAATGGATCTCCGGATGATAGCACTCGATCATCGTTCGATAATCCTTTTTTTGAAATGCGCGGTAAAATTTATGGATAACAGATTCGTTGGGATTCATGAATATTCCTGCCTGTTTCGTATTAAAAAAACGAAAAATTTTTATTCCTACAAACGGAAATAATGGCTGTTTCGGTGTCAGTTTTTTGGAAAATATCAGACATTAAATTGAAGGACAGAATTAATTAGACAATTAACATGTGGAATGTCTGGCTGAGAACTCCGACACATGCCAAACAATACGGCTCAGGAAAAATCGCGTCGAAGCCTTTGTTAATATTGAAGCTATCCTGAGTCCCGTTTCCCGGTGCTCAGGATATAATTTCAAAAATATCAACAAATGCTGTTTCGTTATTTACTTTTTTACTGATTTAAGGATAACAAATGAACCAATTAAAACGATCACGATTCCGGTGACCATCAAACTGTATTTTAGGGTAAGATTTTCGTTAAAAAATAGAAATCCGGTGCTGCACAACACCATACCGACCGGCGTTAAAGAATAACCGAATAATGAACCGGATTTTGGTTTTACTTCACTCATAAATAGTTCTCCAAAAGCGCGTTAATGGAATGGGCGTTTAAATTACTTTACTGATAAATATACCATTTTATTTTAATTGTCACACACTGAAATTGGGAGTGATGCAAAATTAATGTCCGGGTTTTAGAGAATCGGTAATTTCAGGCAACGTTATTCGGTGGGAAACGGGAGCCCGTGCATTCGCAAAAAGCTGAGTTTGTCCCAATAGCCTCGCTGAAACCGGATTTTTCCATCGACGATATGAAAAAAGCCGCAGCCGCGTAAACCCAGCGGATCGCGCCATTCGAGAATCGCCCAATCGCCATCTTCAAATAAATTCTCGATGATACAGGTCATTTCTGCATTGGCAAATTCTCTGGCAAACATATCCCGGATGGCGGTTTTGCCCTCAACCGGTTTTTCAGCAACCTGATGATTAACAGCATCTTCGCTGTAAAATTCGGCGATTGCATGGACATCTGCGCGGTTAAACGCATCGACCCATGCTTTAACAATTGATTTGGGATTTTTATGTTGTGCCATATTTTTCCTTTCGATAAAATCGGAAAATTGCCAGTTATGCCCGAGAGAATTTATCGGTCAGCCATAGTTGGGTTGAATGTTAATCTTCCACAACCGAGCGAATTAACACACCCTGTTTGCTGATATAAATGGGTGAATCCGTGATCCAAACAGTTCCCAATCCATTTACAAACGGATAGGCAAGCTGGAACTGCAGCGGGATAATGATGTTGCCCGATTTGTCGATATAACCCCATTTTCGATCGATTTCGATCGGCGCAAGATCCTCCGAAAAACTGCCGCCGTTGGAAAATTGCGGCGCTATCGCCAAAGTGCCATCCGGATCGATATATCCGATTTTATCATCCCATTTTACACAAGCCAGATTTTGGGAAAAATCGAGCGCAAAATCCAGTTCGGGTTCGATGATGTAGTCGCCATTTGGGTCGATAAAGCCGAATTTGTTGTCAACGGTTACTCTCGCGCGCCCGTTGTGGAAACTCCAACCTTTGTCAAATGTTGCCGGGATTACCATTTTCCCTTTGCGGTCGATATAGCCGTATTTGTCATCGAAACGGACACATGCCATATTCTCCGAAAAATCCGCTGCCTCGTCGAACAGCGGTTTAATGGCAAAATCGCCCATCCGGTCGATATATCCATATTTCTCTTTCTTTCTCACAGCTGCTAATCCTTCCGAAAATGTTCCGGCAAAATCGAACTGCGGTTTGATAAGGATTTTGCCATCCCTGCCGACGTAACCCCAACGTGAACCTATTTTGAACATCAGGAAAAAACGGGCGATTTTCACCGGCGCCAGACCTTCGCCGAAAGCGCCCAGCCATTCGCAAGCGATATCGAAAACGGTGTTTCCTTTATAATCCATGCATCTAAAATTGTTGCCTAAATTTTGTGTAAACATCGATTTACCGCGATTGATAATTACCAATCCCTCTCTGAATCTGGGTTCGGGGCTGTGTTTGACGGATTGAACGCGCGTCACGGATTTCACCGTTAGATCAGCCATTGTGTAACTGGCTTTGGCATCCGGAATGTTGATCTCCATTCCGGTTGAATCGATGAATTTCAGTTTGCCGTTATCCAAAACCGGCAGGTATTTCACGACCGGATATTCGACCGGTTTAGCGCTCAATATCCTTTCTGTGGGCGATGTAAATGTCAAATCCCGTTCTTTTTTACAATCTGTGAGGGTTGTTTTTTGTGACGGGTCAAAAGGAATCGCGTCAATTTTTTCGACGACGAATTGATACAACGTGCGCACGTTGCCATCATGTTTTTGAACGGTAAGATAGGTTTCCGAAGATTCGAGAATTTTCACATTTCTGAGAATACAGCCATTTTTGTAATAGACATCCTCAGCTTGCAAACCTGACGAAAAGCAGAAAACCAGGATCAGAATCAACTTGCGTGCCGGCATGTAACATTCCTTTTTCCGATGTGGTGGAGATATTTTTTTGCAGTCAGATCTTTATAAATGTTATTCAATCAGAATGAAAATCACAATAAAAAAAAGGAATTATAATCAGGTTAAAAAAAAACAGATACCATTTGATGGATAATTCAATATTCAAAACAATTATTACCGATAAGCTGTTGTTTTTCACCAATGGTTGATGTTATTTTTGAGCCGTAAAATAATTGCAGAACGCCCGATTTACCGAACTATTTGATGCATGATACGTTAACATATTTTGTTAACAATTGCGCAACAATCGAAACGAATAAACACAAACAGACAATAAATGAAAAAACAATCCGGCACTCTAATTCTCGCAAATGCAGTATTTAAGCTGATTCCCACCATTGCAATTGTGGCGTATTTGTGGATATTATATGCCTCAAATATTTCCGAAATCCGCACCGATCCGGTCGGTAACCTGATCGTTTTTTCAATCGGTTTGGTTATTTCCTATTTTTTGTATGCCTTTAACGTACGATTTTCGGTGACGTTTTTGTTGCTGGCCGGCAGCGTTTACAGTGCCTATCGCTGGCTCGGCAGCGTTTCTTTTGGCGAATTTGATGCGTTTTATTATTCGATTGCTTTTTTCATTTACGCAGCGATTTTTGTAGCCGCCTGGGTGGTCGGATTCGGTTTTGCCCGGTTCAATTGGTTTCCCTGGGTGGCGGCGCTGGGCGTTTTTGTGTTTGCCGCGACTACTGTAATCAACGATTTTTTCACATTGCAAAGCCAGCTCGATGCGGAATATCTCCGGCAGGTGACCACCACGTTGCTGCCGCGTGATTCGCTGGTGCATCGCTTTGTCACGCTGCTGTTTTTGATGATTGTGCCGGTGATGTTTTACAGCGTTTACATCGTTTCGATCAACGAATATTTGCGAAAGCTGAAAGTATTCCAGCGCGAACATTTTGGCTATTTGATGCGCCGCAGTTTTTTAACCATTGCTATTCTGGCGGTTTTGCTGCTGCTCCCGATGATTTATGCATACTTTTTTGACATCCCTGAATCGCTGGTCCAGCAGATGAACAGCGCACAGGCTAACTCCGCCAGCTTCCTCAAAAAAACCACCGATACCGCGACCCAAAAACCGCAGTTCGATTTGAACGATTACGCGCAGTTGCTGCCGGAAGTGAAGCTCTCCGACGAAACAGTTTTTGCAACATATATCGATAACTTTTTCCCGACCCGCGATGGCGGACAGATCCCGCTGCCGGTGCATTTCCGGCGATTTGTGCTGAACCGATACGAACCGCAAAACGAAAAATTTGTGCTCGATCCCTATCCGCCGTCATCGGTGCCGAACGATTTGTTTTCGCCGTCGATAAAGGATGTGCCGATCGGTTTCGCGATGTGGGACAGCGTGATTGCCGTGACGACCGAAGAATATCAATATCGCAAAAATATTTCAGCGACCGTTTACAACCAATCGCTCGATCCCAACGCGTTTGTATCGCCGAATACCGGCTGGTTTTACCAGAAATTGCCGGTTGCGCCGGAAGATCGCGAAACATTTACCACGGCGTATCAGTGTTCATCGCTGATTTCCATCTGGAATTTGCCGCCGTTTATGTTCAGCACCACCAACCCGGAATTGCAGGCGTTCAAGGAACAACGCGCCGAAGCGATGCGCATGGATTCGTTCCGCAGCTATGCAAAACTGGATTCTATTTTCTATCGCTATTACACGACGATCGACCGGAACGATACATTGATCACCAAACTTGCAGACGAACTAACCGCAGGAAAAGCAACGCCTTACGACAAGGTTGAATCCGTCGTCGATTACTTTTTGGGCAAAGACGAAACCGGCGAACCGCGCTTCACTTACACCCTGAAACCCGGCGCACCGGAAACTCCCGGTCAATCATTTATGCATTATTTCCTGTTCGATAACAAACAGGGCTATTGCACTTATTTTGCCGGTGCAACCGTTTTGCTGCTCCGCGCAGCGGGCATTCCGGCACGAATGGCAGTTGGCTACGCCATTTACGATCGCAGCAATAAAAATAACGGCTGGTATTGGGTATATGCGGATCAGGGTCACGCCTGGGTGGAAGTGTATTTCCCGAGTTACGGCTGGGTGGATTTCGATACGACACCGAGCGACGATACCGAGCCGGTGCGTCCGCCCAAACCCGATGCCACGCCGCCGGAAGTGATCGGCGAACCGGTATTTGCGGTGCTCGGCAAGGTAACCGGCATCAGCGGCGATTCCACAAATGTGCTGGTGCGTCCGTATGTGATTCGCTATCGCACAAAGGAATATGAAATCGCCGATTCGCTGGCGGAAATTATCTCGCTGAAACCGGATGGCGGCACCGTTACCATCGATGATCAAAAAGTGAAAATCGGGGAGTTTTCGCTCGACCGGAACATGGTGTTATCGGCGTATTCCTTCAATTACCAGTTGCAGCAGATTCCCGAATACAAATCGAAACAGCCGTTTATGGATTGGTTCGCGAAACGTTTCCCGGAACAGATACCGGTGGACGAAGCAATCATTGTCTATCGCGATGAATCCGTGCCGGAAGGAACGATTTTCGCCGTGGACGGGCGCATCGAGGGATTTTTGCCGGACAGCAGCGGATTGGTCATCGCGCCGGACAAGCTTTTCTATCGCGACCGCAATTACCAGCTTGATGCAAAATACATGCAGTCGATCAAGATTCGCCCGAAGCATGCGGAAATCATGATCGACGGCGAAGCCACGCCATTGGGCGATCTGGCGCTGTCCGTCGGCGATACGCTGCGCATTCACGCGGAAAGCGGGCACCCGTCGTTGCACGAACTGAAGCCGTTTTTGGCAACGGAATCGTTCACCAATTGGTTCAAGAACAGTTTCCCGGAAATTATTCCGGTGGATAAAGTCACGCTAAAGATCGAACAAACGCCGCTGCCGCAGCGCATCTTCCGCTGGCTGCTCACGGCGTTGGCGATTGCCGCGATAACCGCGCTGCTGCTGGCTTCGCTGATGTATGTGTATTACCAGCTCCGCGCCAAACAGGCCAACGAAAAAGCGCGGCTGTATTGGCTCTATCGTCTGGCTTTGCTCACGCTCAACCAGCTCGGATTTCAGCGAATCCTCAAAACGCCGCTGGAATATGCACAATACACCATCGATCCAAAATTCGGGACGCAGTTTGCCCAATTCATGCAAATTTATCACAAAAACAAATACGCGCCGCAGGGATTGCAACCGGAAGATCACGCATTTGTGCAACAATTTGTCGGACAGTTTAAAGATAAAGTGTTTGGGAAATACAAATGGTGGGAAATTTTACGGAATTTTCTGAATCCCGTGCCGACATTGCGGTTTTTGTTTTCACGATAGCAACTTTTGCATATACCATAAATTAGATGTGACGCAATGAGATACTATTCAGGTTGCTATTTTTTAGATGTCGCTTCCGTTTCCTGCTCACGAAACAGGCTTTGCGAAAGCCGCAAAGCCTGACCGAATACTGATCCCTTATTTTAATAACATCATTTTCCTGGTTTGCGTAAACCGAATCCCTTCACCGTTTTGCGAATGGACAGCCACGCGATAATAATAGACACCGCTGGCAACATCCGAAGCGTCCCAGTTATAAAAATGCGTTCCGGGCGTTAACACCTGGTTTACAACCGTTGCTACTTCCTGACCAATCAAATTATACACGTTCAGCGTAACCCGTCCGGATTCGGGAATCTGGATTTCGAACCGGGTGGTTGGATTAAACGGATTCGGATAATTCTGTTTCAACGCAAAAGCGGTGGGTATTTCCTGCGCATCGTTAATTGCAGAAGGTGCAGCCTTTATTTCGATCCAGTTCAGGTTAAATTGACCAAAATGAAAGCCAACATGCATCACTTGCTGCCCCGCAGTTAAGTAAACATCCGGGATCACCAATTCTTCCCAGAATTGCCAGCCGCCGGTCACCGGAACACTAACGTTTCCGGTCAGGTCAACGCCGTTAAATTCAATGTGCAAACTGCCGCCGCCGGGAACAGAAGCAATTACCGGGACAACCGTGTACATGCCATCTACCGGCACATCGATCGTGTATTCTACCCATTCGCCATCTTCAATCCAGCCGATGTCATACCCGCCACCCGGATCATTTGACGCTTCGATATCCACACCTTCCGAACTGCGAAACGGTACACCCCAATTGATGGCGTCATTATCGTGATAGGCTACGCCCTCGCCGCCCACATCGTAAAATTCTGCCTGAACTATTCCGGGAATTGTAAATGGTGATCCCAAATAGGGCGTGCCGTTTCCGAGAACAGAGATCTGAACGCTGTCTGTCGCAGAAAGGTTGAGGTTATTCGTTACCGTCAGGCGTACGGTGTAGGTTCCGACTTCAGAAAAGACATGCAGGGTGTCATCCGCCATTGCTGTATTGCCATCCCCAAAATCCCACAAAAAAGAAAGCGGTGAACCGTTTGGATCAAAACTTTGACTGCCGGTAAAATTAATCCGTAACGGTGCTTTCCCGGATGTTTTGTCGGTTAACAATAAAGCAGACGGCGCATTGGGATTCGCCGGTGAAGTACTGAAAGATGCCATCGCTTTGGGAGCCACCGGCATCGAGAAACCATCGGAGAATGTTACCAATCGCTCTTGCGATCCGGCATTATAGGCAACATAGGTTAATTCATCTGCCGCATCCCTGAAAACGGCGTAGGTTGGAATATCAGCGGAAACAGATGTTTCTACCACACCCATTTTCTTCATATTATATAGCCAGTGATAGGTATGGGCGCGAGATTCACCGTCAAACGGTTCGTAGGCGATGTCCGCATAATAATAAGACAACGCCAGATTGGGGTCTGCCAATGCCAGATACATCCACAATAAATCCTGCCAGATGATCGGTTGCCCGTTTCGCTCTGCAACAATTTCGTTATAATTATCAATCACATAAGCGGGATATTTTCCCAGATATAAAGATGCGCTCGAAACCGGTAAAATGTTGATGCCATGAATGAACTCCGGATTCGCACCGAACCAGGTTGAATGCACACCTTTTCCGCCCCACACCATTCCGATCGCCACGTGAGGATATGTTTGGGGGAATACTTCGTTGGCGACATCAAACCAGTAATGTTCAACGGCAGAAGCTTCGGTTGCATATAAGAAAACACCCAAATCGCGAATATCCGCTTGCTGCGTTACCTCTCCCCACAGAACAACAGCGGATGCAAAGTTCATCGATTCGGAACTGGATTCCTGATTATTGCCTTCAGCAAAATCACCGTGACCGGCTGCCCATGAATGTCCGGCATAGGCATCAAATGTTCGCAAAAACGGGAACTGCGGGTCACTTCTTTCCCAATTATTGGCGTCTTTTATCAGCAGGTTAACCATTCCGCCCCAATTCTCCTGGGATGCCCATGCGCTGTCGTATTGTGCGATGGTTGCCGCGCTCAATATGGCATAGCTGGCATGAAAATGATGGTCATTGATCTGGTCGTCAGCGCCATATCCGGATGGATAACCGGTTAATACATCCCAATCATCGATGTAAACATATTGCTGTTCGCCGCCGACGGTAAACCAGTCTTCCAGGCGGCTTTTTATTTCATTGAGGAAGTGATCCCGTTCAGTTATTGCGCCAAGCTGGTCTGCGATGTGAACCAGATGGGAAAAACGCGCCATTGCCTTGCCGTTTTCATATGTCGGACCAACGGGCAGCGTTTCACCGGCGACTTCCTGAATATAACCTAACAGCACTGCCCTGTTATAGCTGCCTTCATCCGGCAGCGCCGGTAAAATTCCCTGAAACATCAAATTTGTAGAGAATGAATTACCCGCAACCAGTTTCATAACGCCACGGGGCGATTGATACGTATAATTCAACAACGGATTGGCAGTATTTAACCATTGGTGGCGATACAGCGCGGTTAATGTTTCGTTGATATTGTTTGCGGCACTGTCTGTTAAAACGGTTTCGTAGGTATAAGTGCTGGTCACTTGCGAAGTGGATTCGTTATACTGCCAGTCGATGGTGCTGTTGACCACAAAAGCATAGGCGTGATTCCTGAACAATGCCAGCGTTGCCGGATTTGCATCCGGAAGCAGCGCAACCGAAAGGTAATCCTTGCCATTCAATGACGATTGAAAGGTGCCGGTGCCGGACCAGCTTGAGCCTGTCGGGGCGAATATGCCGTAATGTTTACCGTTAATGGTAATACCCAACACTTCATCCTGTTGATACCAGATTGCGGGTGTTTGCGCAGCAGTAATCACCGCATTGCCGCCCGTAATTCTGAAAAACACATAGGGAAGCCCATGACCTAGCGTTGCTTCCATCGATAGCGGACCATTTTCCCATAATGCTGTTACGGTCCAATCGCCATACTGTTGGGTAAGGGTTTGGGAAGCCGATAACCCGCTGACGCCCACCGTTAATTGCTTTGCATAGGGATACAAATAATCATTGGCTACAAAAATGTGATCGGATGTATAGCCGATTTCCAGACCGCCGGCAACCGCTTTACAGTTAAGCGGCTGGGCATATAAAATGTTGGAATAGGGAGAGTTAAAAAAGGGATAAATCAGGCTGCTCCAGAAATCATTGGTTTGAACCGGCTGGTTAAATGTGCCGGATACCTTGGGTATGGCATCTGCGCCGTTAAACGTTCGCGGACCCACCGCGCCGGAGGGCAGGGAAGTGCTGTAACTGCCATTGCCAACCGGAACCGTTTGCCCCATCGCTGATACCGATAAAAAGCAGAGAAACAACACAATCATAAAACCGGGCAAGCGGTGCTGTAACGTATTCGCGTGAACCGGATTGTTGAAATGGCAATTCATTTGTTTTCCCTTTTGTTAGAAGTCGATATGCCGGTTGATAAGCTGCAAAATTGGAATGGTTAACATGCCCCGCAATTCCCGTTTGAAGGGAGCAGGGGAGATGTCCGCTTTGCGCAAGTAAAGCATGCGATAGC
>JACKAQ010000011.1 GCA_020634975.1 Calditrichia bacterium
GGCATTCCCCAAAAACAGCTCGAGAAAATTTTTGAACCGTTGTATAGCACCAAAGCTTTTGGTATCGGTTTGGGCTTGCCGATCGTTAAACAAATTGTCGAAAGCCACAGCGGAACAATAACGATCAATAGCATCACGGGAAAAGGAACAACCGTTAATATTAGTTTACCTGTTTATCAAAACGAGAAAAAAGAGAATGTGGGCAGAAAGAGGATTGAATTACCGTAATGGTATTGAAAAGCAGATAATAAACTATTGTTTATTATCTGTTTACATGTTGTGTTTGTGGCAATTTAACGATTTGCTCGCAGATGAGCAATTGCTGAAATTCAAACGGCTTTCCGTTTCGGAAGGACTTTCCCAAAACACGGTAAATTGTATTCTGCAAGATAGTTACGGCTTTATCTGGCTGGGCACAGATGACGGATTAAACCGTTATGACGGCTACGAATTCCGGAAATATTACCACAATCCGGCAGACACCACCAGCATATCGGATAACAACATCAGATGCATGATCGAAATGCCCGGCAACAAAATTTGGGTGGGTACGCTTGCCGGCGGAATTTCTATTCTGGACAACGAAACCGGGAAATTTTCAAAGTATAATTTGGATATTGAATATAGCAATCAAAATATCCTCAATGGTGTTTTCGCCATTCACCGTGATCGGTTTCAAAAATTGTGGGTGATGCACACCAATGGATTGATTCGGTTTGAAATGGACGGCGATAGCCTTTCTGATCCACAATATTTTTGGTTCAATGAAATCGTTTCCTCGGCGTATTTTCAACATTTTACGGTCGATAAAAACGGTGATGCCTGGGTTTTAAAAAATAGAAAATTATTCTCACTGGATATCGCCACCGGCAGATTTTTGCAATATCATAAAAACCCTAACCACAGGTTTAATAAATATTTATGCGATTTTTTATATAGCGATAAAAGCGCACGCCTTTGGATGACCAAATCCACAGAATCCGGTGAAAACGAAATTTGCGAATTCAATTTTGATGAAAACCGATGGGAAAAATTCATCCAAACCGATGAGAAAAAGTTTTTTGGCGCATTGGAGTCCGAAAACGACTTTTTCTTTTATGGCGAATCCGGCATTATACGATTTAATCCGGATCTGCCCGATGATCAGAAAATTATTTTATATAACGAAAATATCGATGCACCGGTGCTTTCTGCATTGGTAAACCGCGACGGCACATTGTGGCTGGGCTCATTCGGCTATGGTGCATACCGTTTATCGAGTATCACTTCCCGGTTTTTGTCATATCCGCCTGATGCATCGCCGGAAAATCGCTGGAAAAGCATTCGAACCATCTACGTTGATCCGGATGGCATACTTTGGCTGGGAACATACGATGGACTTTATCTGATCGACCGGGAAAAGAATACCATTTCGCTAAAAAATATATATGAAAAAAATGTCAGCAAAGAAGTGCAGGTAGTTTACAGTATTTATGAGGATCCTGTAGGGAATGGCGATACCCTATGGCTGGGGATCGAAGGCGATGATCTGATACGCCTCAACCGCAAAACCGGAGAATTCAAATTTTTCCGGGTAAATTCCGAAGACCCCAATAGTGTTGCAGGGCGGGTGATGACCGGCATCATGCGGGATAAAAAGGGACGATTGTGGGTGAGCACATTGAATGGCGTAAGCCGAATGAAACCTGAATCCGATCAGTTCGACAATTATTATCACGATCCGTTTGATTCTTCCAGCCTGAGCAGCAACCAAACGATTTGTATTATGGAAGATAGCCAACAGCGCATCTGGGTCGGCACTATTTCCGGCTTAAATCAATACCTGCCTGAGTCGGATAGTTTCCGGCGCTATATGTATAATCCATTGCAACCGGGTGGTTTAAAAGCCCGGCGCATCGAAGTTATTTACGAATCGAAACATCCGGATTTTGCCGGTAAATTGTGGCTGGGAACCGCCGGCGGCGGTTTGGTGGAGATGATCGAACAGCCGGACGGGTCGATCAATTTCAAACATTATACATCCAAAAACGATCTGGCGAACAATGTTGTTTACGGCATCCTGGAAGATGAAGATGGCAATTTATGGATGAGTTCCAATAAAGGAATTTCCAAATATAATATCCGTTCCGGTACCTTCAAAAATTATGATATCGAGGATGGTTTACAGGATAATGAGTTTAACGCGAAAGCATTTTTTAAGGGAACATCGGGCGAAATGTTTTTTGGCGGCGTCAACGGATTAAACATGTTTTATCCGTCAGAGCTTGGTATTTCATCATTTGAAGCGCCGGTGCGAATGACGGATTTCAAAATATTTAATAAAAGCGTTGATTTGGGGAAGGCGCCGCATGATGTAAAAAATATTGAGCTCAATTACACTGACAATGTTTTTTCGTTCGAATTTGCCGCGCTGGATTACAATTCGCCGTCCAAAAATCAATACGCATATAAAATGGAAGGCTTCAATAAGGACTGGATTCAACTCCATACCAAACGCGATATCACATTTACAAATCTGGATCCCGGAGCCTATCGGCTGAACATAAAAGCGACCAACAGCGACGGTATCTGGAATGAGTCCGACATTCTGAGTATTGGCATCAACATTCTGCCGCCATTTTGGGATACCTGGTGGTTTCGATATTTAATTGCAGTTATACTCATTATCGGATTATGGCTGTTTTTTAAATGGCGAACATCGGATATCGTCAATAAAAACAAAGAATTGGAGCTGCTGGTTGAAGGGAAAATAGTTGAGATTCGCCAAATTAACGAGCGATTGTTGTCGCAGGAAAAGTTGGCCAATCTCGGAAAGTTGATTACTGTTGTCAGCCACGAATTGCGCAATCCGCTTGGCACGATTCGCAGCGCATTTTTTTCGCTGAATGAAATGATTGCGCCAAAAGACCAAACCATAAACAGGGTGATGGAAAGGGCGGAGCGCAATATTCAGCGCTGCGATACGATCATCAAAGAATTGCTGGATTTCACCCGATTGCCAAAACTTTGTCTGGAAACCGTGCAAATCAACGATTTGATCCGCGAAGTGATCGAGGAATCGAATATCCATGAAACTATCGAAGTGCGCCTGAAACTGGACGCTACCCATGCCCTGCATATCGATATCGAACAAATCCGGCGGTGCCTTATCAACCTGATCGATAACGCCTGCCACGCGATGCTGGACGAAATTGACAGCAACAAACGCTATCGGCTCACCATTTCTTCGTGGGATGGCAGCAACGGTATTTTTGTGGTCATCGAAGATAACGGTCCGGGGATTCCGCTGGAATTGCGAAAAAAAATATTCGAACCGCTATTCAGCACCAAAGGGTTTGGTGTGGGAATGGGTTTGCCAATTACCAAACAAATTGTGGAACTGCATCAGGGGCGTATCGAAGTGGACAATTCCGTTGGTAATGGAACGGCAATGCGTATTTTTTTACCGCTGTTTTCGCGAAGTAAAAAAATATACAACGATCTGATTGGTATGGAATAGTGTGATTTGGAAAGGTGAGAAAAAAGGAAGCGAGAAAAAAGCGGAAAGTAGGGGAGTGTCAAAAATTTTCGGGGAGGCTTTCGCCGGTGGCGATGGGTTTGCCGGACATCTTTTTTTTGGAGAAAAAATATCCCGCCGCCGTGGCGATTTGGGAGATGAGCATCAACAAAACGCCGGCGAACGCGCGAAAAGAACGGGCACGCCGCAACGGATACATCAGCAAATTTACATAAAACGACAGCGGTTGCAGCGATGGCGTTTTTGCCGCACGTTGTTGGCGGTTCTGTTGCAACTGCCGCACGCCGCAGCCGTAATTAAAGTGCTGTCGCCAAAATCCCGCAAACGTTAAAGTGTGAAAATGATAGATTTTTGCATCCGGCAGATAAACGGATTGCCAGCCGTTGGCTGTCCAGCGTTCGCAAAACGCGCGATCTTCCCCGGCAGCCAGCGGAAAATTGCTGTCAAACCCACCCAATTTGTGAAACAGATTTGCCGGAACAACCAGATTATTTGATGTAAAAAATCGCCCGTCGCGATTCGTCGATTCAAAATAATCATACAAATAATCGATCAGCAGTTGGCTGGTTTCGGAAAAAATATTCTCCGGAATTGCGTTGATGCTTTTTCCGCCGATCAGCGCATCCGGTGTCGATTTAATTTGTCTGGCAATTTGGGTCAGCCAATCCGTTGCCGGTGCGCAATCGTCATCCGTAAAAACCAGGAATTGCCCGGTTGCGCGATCTGCACCATTGTTCCGCGCCGCAGCCGGACCGCTGTTTTTCTGGCTTAACAGACTGATTTTCAGTGATTTGCTAAACTTGTTTACAATCGCATCCGGCAGCGATTTGCTGCCGTCGTCCACCACGATTACCTCAAAATTATCCGCCGGGAAATCCAGTGCTGCAATCGCCGAAAGGCAGTTTCGCAACTGCACCGCCCGATTAAATGTGGGAATGATGATGGAAAAAAGCGGCATATTTTATTGTATAAATTTGATTGAAAATTTCAAAATGCGCGGGTACGCAATTTCGGTTGTTGCCGGACGATAATGGCATCCGATTTATGCCGCACCTCGCTGTTCTTCGGATAGTTGACATCCCGCCGTTGCACATGCGATTCTACAATAAAGTAAATTAATATAGACAACCACAAAATTTTTTGAAGTAATACATAGATTGTATTTATTGGCGGATTAAAAAAATATAAACCACCTGGTGCGATAGAAAACAATATTAACAAAAAGAGCAAAATCGAAGGAGTTATAGCCTGTTTTGCCTGGTTGGATATTTTTCTAAATAGCCCTATCAAAGGGAAAAGTAACAGCAAATCATCATACCACATGTGATATGTCCAAAATCTGGCAAATATAGCAGAGACTCCTAATAACAGCCATATATCTACATTTCGATAAAAATATACCCATACACCGAGTATAAAGAATCCAAGTATTGCATTTTCTAAACTTAAACCATGTAACGCTGAGTGCCTCCATCCAATCATTTAAATATGTAACAACATAACTTTTGTCTGCTAATAAATCTTTTCACCACTTGTTAGATTTTCACTGATTTGGTCGTTCCCAAATGCAGCCCTCTATGGATCTTTTAACCAATCCTGATGAAGATTAATAGGATTCGTTTGCATTTGATATGCACTAAATAATATGCATGCAGAATAAATAACTCCTAATAGTATGAAAGGTCTTACTCTCGTGTTTTTAAAAAAATATCCAAATAAATGGTGCAGAAAGTGTTGGTTTAACAAAGCAAAAGATAAAAGTATTCCAGATAAAACGTCAGTCCTTAAATTTGAGGCGTTTTGTAATATATATATAGAAATAAGCAAAATAGAGATGATATGAATCGGCAATTGACCATTGCTGATAGTTGCGCCGATCGAATACATCGATAAAAGGTGATTGCCACAAAGAATTGCCATGTTTTGTGCTTTTGGTTTAAAACAATAAAAGATAAAGACTGACGAACTAAAATAACTAACGCGACAATGGTTGTTAATGCCCAAAACCAACGTGCTGCCCCAAAAGATAACCAACCCATTAATGGATATAATAACACATAGCTTGCCGGCGGATACATTGCGGTTCCATGCTCGGTAAACATTTTTCCTTCAATCCAGGTTTGTAACTCATTATGACGATTTCGGAGGTCAATTGCACCCATGTCGCCAACCTGAAACAGCAACCGCCAGAATTCATATCCGAGCCAGATCACGGAGATGATTGCCATTCCCCAATTGCAACCTGCAACAGGCGCAATTGAAAAGGTGTGTAACCAGTTTTGTTGATTTTAGATGATTGTTTTTCAAAATATGTTGTGTTTTCAAGTGTGTTAAGACAGGGCGTTTCACTGTCGTGCCCCTGAATCAAATTTATCCTTACCCTTATCCTTCACTCTTTATCCTTTTCACCCGTAGGTTGACAACGCGATTGTAAATCATCCTGATCGCATATCCGGCGATGCCTCCGGTGAGCGCCCCATAAAAAATCCGATAAACGCGCCCGGCCAGGAAACCGTGTATCCGATAAAAACTCACCGAGTAGCCGCAAATGATATCCCGGAAACGGACCGCCTTTGATGAGCAGCCACGCCGTCATGATAAAAATGATACCGCCGCACATCACCGCCATCACAAAAGCGAGGATACCCGCCTTGATGCGCAAAATCTGATCGTTGACCGAGGGTGTTTGTTTCATCGTTGTCCTGTCAAATGGTTTTCGAGTTTCGCGAACGATTTGTGTTCGATTTTTGTTGCCAAAAAGCACTGTGGTGATCTTAGAGACCCTGTCTTCGCAGGGTGACAACCGGTTAATGGTTATTATGGTCATTCTGCTCCGAAGGAGCGCCTTCGGCGTGAAGGCAGGAATCTCCCGGGGAAAGCTACAAAATCATTTGTTGACACTGTCCGCAAAATAATGCAGAGCTTAAAAACGAGGTGTGTCATTCGTGAAATTCGTGGATAAACAATAGAAATGATCACTGAAATTTATCCAGAATATCCCGGTTTTCCTGCAGCTCGGTGCGATTGCGCAGAAATCCGGCAAAGGTGGATGCCGCCCAATTGCGCAATTTGGCGATTGCATTTCCGAACAAAAAGCCGCCGATGCTCGCTTCGCACAAACCGACGATCGCGCCGATCCAACTGGTTTCGAATCCCCAAAAATAGTTACCGAGCAATGACAATTTCGGTGCGATTTGTGAATGCCCGTTGAGCACCGTCAGCACGGTGAGCAAAAATAATCCGCTGCCGCAAACAATGCCCACGGCAACGCCGAGCGCCACCGGATCCAGCCGCGCAAAAAACTCGTCGATCACTTCATCAAACGAATGTTCCGTTCTGCCGGCGGGTTCCAATCGTTTTGGCGTCAGCCGCTCCCCGGAAGCGGTCGATTCGTGTTCACCATCTTCGTGATATTCTTTTTCAACATTCACTGCCCAAACGTCGTAGGTTTCGCCGCAAATATTTCGCGCCGCAAAAACGCCGGTGAGCATCGAGTGATCCTGATTGTTGTAGCGATGCAACCCGTTTCTGCCGATGGTTTGCAGATTTTCAAACGTCGCCAGATAATTTTGGATCGTCGCCAGGCTATCGTGATAATGCTGGTCATACACCGGATACGCTTTTTTCATGCGCACCACCGTTCCGTCGACCACCTCATCGGGATTGATCAGCCCGAGTTTGGCGCATTCACGAATGCCAAGATCGATCAGTTGCTGCTCCGGCCAGCGCCATTCGTCATCTTTTTCCCACAAAAAATATTCCAGACCCAGTGCGGTTTGGCGGGTGTCCGGCACCATTTCCGGGCTCCAGTTTTTGTAATTCTGGATGCGCCCGAGCTTCACGTCCGGGCTGTGAATGTAAATCCAGTTATCGGGAAAAATATCGGCGCGATCGACAATCAGCACCACGGTCAGGTAATCGCGATAACGCAACCGCTGCGCCGCGTCCAGCACCGGTTGCGGCGGTTTTGGCGACAGCGAGAAAATCAACTCGCGCAACGGCATTGATGAGATAAATGAATCGCCGCTAAATGCAAACGTTTCGTCGCGGGAATTGCGGGTGCGAACCGTGTGCACGCGATTGGCTTCGTGCTCGACAGTCGTCACAAAATGATCGTGCAATGTCGGCACGCCGTTGTCGCAGAGCTGCTGTTCGCAGCGTTCCCACATCATGCCCGGACCGAGTCGCGGATAGTGAAATTTCTCGATCAGCGTGGTGATAATTTCGCCGTTTTCCGTTTTTCCGGCGGAAAACAGGGCGTTGCGTAACGCCTCTTTCAGCGACAGATTTTTGATGCGTTGGGCTGCCCAATCCGCGGAAATCTCGCCGCAGGGAATGCCCCAGACCTTTTCTGTGTAGGTTTTGAAAAAGATGCGATAGAGCCGTTTCCCGAAGCGATTGGACACCCAATCTTCAAAGGTGGCTTCCGGCTGATTGGGAAAGAGCTGCGATTTGAGATAGCTGAGCATCACCCGGACAGCTTCGGTTGCGCCCAATCCGCTGAGCGCGTTGAACGCCTTGAGCGGATAATCGAAAAAATGCCCGCGATAATAGATGCGCGAAAGGCGCGGCCGCTCGATGAAATCGTCACCGAGAATTTCCCGCCAGATGTAGTTGACATATTCCGATTTTGAGAAAAAGCGGTGTCCGCCGATATCGAACCGGAAACCGCGATAATTCACCGTTTGGGAAATACCGCCAACCGTGTCCGATGCTTCCAGAATCAGCGCCGGCCTGCCTCGTTTATGCAGCTCGTACGCGGCAGTCAGTCCCGCCGGTCCCGCGCCGATGATGATGGTTTGGTGTTTATTTTTCGGTGGGAAATGCATTCTTAAATTTTCAATTCCGGCAGATGAATTGCTGTGCCGGTTTGTATCGATTCAATGATTTTTAGGGTTGTGAGTGTGCTGAGATAAATGTCGTTAAATGGAATCGGTGTATCGGTACCGTTTGTAATCGCATCCAGAAATGCTTTCACTTCTGCGGCGTGTCCTTTATCCTGACCAGACTTGAATTTATCCTTGCCATTTCCAAAAATTATTGTTTCCCGGAAATCAAATAATTGTGCAGAAACGCCATCGGAGTGTAGCTCAACATATTCCTTGTCCAGGCGTTTGCTGCCATTGGCAACATAGGAAATATTAGCCACGGAACCGTTTTTGAACTTGAGATTGACCGTCAACGTATCGTGAAGGTTTGTGGCTGTATCCATCGAAACAGCATGAACAGATACGGGGTGACTGCCGGCGAGGAACATGCATAAATCGACAAAATGACATACCTCACCGATAATACGGCCGCCGCCGACCTCTGGGTCCTGATACCAGCTATCCGGGGGAATAAATCCGGCGTTCACGCGGTATAAAATGGATTTCGGCGCGGTTTGGTCAATTGCAGATCGAATTTTGGCAATATGTGGTGAAAAACGGCGGTTGTACCCCACCATGAGATGGCGATGCGCAGCTTGATGCGCTTCTGCAATTGCAGTGAGTTCAGCTTCCGTCATACATAACGGCTTTTCGACAAACACATGCTTGCCATTTTTCAGGGATGCCAACACATTTTGGGCGTGCAGGTTATGGCGCGTGGCGATAAACACAGTGTTAATGTCATTGCTCTTGTGGATCACGGTCGCATCGCCGGTTGCGAATTGAAATCCGTATTTATCTGCAATATTGCGGGCGTTGTTGCCGCTGGCTGTTGCCACACCGACCAAAGCCCCATGCTTTTGGCAATTCGGTAGCAGGAAGTTTTGGGCAAAAGACCCTGCACCAATAAAACCGATGCGTGCTGTGTCGGCTGTAAATTTCCCGTTTTTTCCGCCCAATTGTACGGTTTGGCGAATTGGTTTTTCCGTATCATACTTTAAAAGGATGCCCAGGAACGGTTCGCTTTTTGAAACGATCATTTCATAGGCTTTTTGGGCATCGGTAAACGCAAATTCATGAGTCGTTAACAGACTTACATCGAGTTGTTTTGCCGCCAATAGCTCCAGATAAGCCTGCATGTTGCGGTTTTCTGTCCATCTTACATAGCCAATAGGGTAATCCTGACCTTTTTCCTCATAATTGGGATCGTATCTGCCGGGACCGTAGGAAGATGACATACGCAGATCCAGCTCTTTGAGATAATAGGGATCGCGATCAAATCCGGTGGGGACGGCACCGACAATAACCACTTTGCCTTTCTTTCTGCATAAACTTCCGGCGAGATTAACGGGATCGTGACTGGCTGTTGCAGCGGTAATAATGACCGCATCTACGCCGTATCCGCCGGTAAATTCGGATATACGTTCTTCAATGCCGGGATGATTGCGGGTTAAAGCAATGTCTGCGCCGGATTGTTTGGCTAACGCAACAGCGCTGTCAGCGATATCGATGCCCACAACCCTGATACCCGCAGCCTTGAGCATTTGTACGGTAAACTGCCCGATCAAACCCAACCCGATGACGGTACAAGTTTCACCGAGCCGAAGGTCCGCCTGACGGATGCCCTGCAAAGCGATTGCGGCAATGGTTGTGAACGCTGCATCTTTCAGGTTCACGTTGTCCGCTACTTTGGCAACCAGGTTTTCCGGGACAGAGACGATTTCTGCATGACCGGCAGATGCGCCGCCGCAACTGACCCGGTCACCGACCTTGAATTTTCGCACATCATTGCTGACGGCGATCACTTCACCGGCACAACTGTAGCCCAGCGGGGCCGGCATGTCCAGTTTGTTCATTACCCGGCGGTAAGTGCTGGCAATTCCCTCCTTTTGGAGGGTGTCCAATACCTGTTTAACCTGGTCGGGCTTGGCTTTGGCTTTGCCGATATAGCCCTTCCGGGCATTGTTGACTTTATTGCCCTCCGTTCCCGCGCTGATTGCCGAATAATGGACGCGAACCAGAACGCTGCCCGGCAATAGCGCCGGAACCGGGACTTCCAGCAGGTTCATTTCACCGGATTTCATGTTTTGTGTGAGTTGTTGCATGATGTTGTGATTTCAGTTTTTATGGTTAAAAGATTTATTTGACAGGATTAACAGGATGTTAAGGATTTGTTGTGAACTACCCGTTCAGTACTGATCTATGTAAACTTCTCCCGTTCGCAGTTGTCACAGCGTTGGTCATTCCTGC
>JACKAQ010000012.1 GCA_020634975.1 Calditrichia bacterium
ACGGGCAGCTCAATAATGTTCTAGTGAAAAAAATCTTAATTTAATTATTGCAAAAAAAACACTCATTTTGTATTATTTAAAGCCCCCAAAGCAGTAATCAATTAAAAAATCTGGTAGTATGCCTTTGAAATGGAATTGTTGTAAATATTTAATAATAAATAATTTACACTCCTAATTTTTATGAAAAACGGGAACAACTATTCAAATTGCAAACTTAGCGCAATTTGATTGCGCTATTAAAACCGGAGGAAAAATGAAAAAGCGTATGCTTTGGCTGTTATTGGGTGTTGCATTTCTTGTGAAAACAGGGATGGCGCAAGATCTGGAAAAATTGCCGAAATTTGGCAAGGTATCCAAAGAAGAGCTGGCAATGACCAGTTATGCGGATGATCCCGAAGCGGAGGCAGTTGTGCTATTTGCAGATGGCGATCTCAAATTAGAAAGTGACGGCAATATGTATTTTGTGGAAGGGGAGTATCATTTCCGCATCAAGATTTTAACCGAAGAAGGCAAGGGGCAGGCGGATATTGTTATTCCATACTATTACGAGGATGACATAAAAGACATCAAAGGTATTACAACCCTTCCAAACGGCAAGCAAATCAAGCTGGATAAAAAGGATATTTTTGAAGAAAAAGGCGAAAAAGTAAACCGCATCAAGTTTGCGATGCCGGGTGTGGAAGTGGGTTCGGTAATTGAATACCGGTTCCGGATGGTTTCCGAATATATTCATAATTTAGAACAATGGTATTTCCAAAATTCAATTTACACCCGGTTGAGCCGTTATTCGGTAACGGTGTTGCCCTATTTTCGCTATAATGCGTTTTACCGGAACATGTCGGAAATTCAACCCCATAAAGATGAAATTTTGGTGCCCGGACAGCGCATCGCATTAACCAAATACACATGGGAAATGCGCGATCTGCCGCCGATTCGCAAAGAGCCGTTTATGCGCACAACAGAAGATTACCAGGCTGCCATCCATTTCCAGATTATCGATTACAAAAGCCCGTATGTGTATCGCAAATTTATCAGCGATTGGGCGGAGTTGGTCAAAGAAGAACGCGAGTATCTCGATAAATTTTACAGCAACGATGGCGATTTGAAAGCGCTGGTCGCCGCCCAGACAACACCGGAAATGACGCCGCTGGATAAAATAAAATCGCTTTACACATACGTTCAGAATAATATCGAATCAACTTCGCAGGGCGGCGCATATTATGATGAAAAAAGCGAAAAAATATTAAAAAATCTCAAAGGCACCGGTAGCGAAAAAAACCTGTTGTTGATCAATCTGTTGCGATTGGCAGGGCTTGAGGCTTATCCGATGCTGATCAGCACCCGCAGCAACGGGATGGTTGTTCGCAATCAGCCCCGGCTTTCCCAATTTAACTATATTTTGACCGCTGCGATGATCGGCCGGCGTTTGGTGCTGCTGGATTCGCGTCTGAAACATTATCCCTACGACATTTTGCCGGAGCGCACGCTGGTTGATATCGGTTTGTTGATTGACGATGCTGAAGGGCAGTTTATTAATTTGCCAGAGCCCAAAAAAACAAATATGCGCTACTGCAAAGCCGATGCAAAACTGGACGAAAGCGGCACGCTGCACGCTTCTGTAACGATCCGGATGGAGGGCTATCACGCAATCGATGCACGTCAGGAAATTACCGCAGACGGCGATGAAGAATATGTCAAAACACTGTTGCAAAACAGCTTCAAAACAGTTGAATTAGATTCCTTTACAGTGGATGCGCTGGAAAATTTGGAACAACCGGTTTACATCTCTGCGCATTTCCGCTCACCGGAATTTGCCCAGGTGGTTGGGAATATGATTTATATCGCAACGCCGGCAATCAACAAAATGGAAGAGAACCCGTTTAAACGCGAAAAACGGTTTTTCCCGGTTGAGTTTGTTTATAATGTTGCAGAATCAGATGATATAAATATAGAATTACCGGAAGGTTACGTGTTGGATGAACTACCGCAAAACGTCACCAGCAAAAAACCCAATTTTGATATTACATTTGTAAATGACTGGACAGCCGACGGCAACAAAATATCCCTGAAACGCCAATACATCCGCCGCCAGCTAACCTACGGTTCCGGAGATTATGCCACATTGCGCGATTTTTACGATCGCATAATTGGTGCCGACCAAGCTCAAATTGTCATTCGTCAGGGCGCAACCAGCGAAGGCGAATAATTGAAAAACAGCTCTTACCCGGCTTGCCGGAAGCGGTGGCCGGGTGAATTTATTTTGGGTGAACTATGGAAATGCGATCAATTTACGGTGTGATATTTTTATCTGTTGCGTTGTGGGGCGGTTTCGGCACAGCCCAAACCGTCGATATTTTGTCTGGTTCGCACGATGCAATCATCCTTTCCGATGAGACAGAATTCGAAGTTCTCGGCCAGGGAAAAGCTTATGTTCGCTATTCCCGCAAAGTTCAAATCAATAACGATGAAGGCAAAGGTTACGGTATTCCTGGTGTTAGCGAAAACAAATTTATCAAAAAGAAAAAAATAGATGTGCGAATTTTGAGCACCGATGGTGAAGAGCTAAAAAAATACAAAAATAGCGACATCCTGAAAGAAGATTATTCGCCCGGATATTCGTTGTATAGCGATTCGCGTTATCAATGGATTAATTCAACTTGGCCAAAATTTCCATATGTTGTGGAATACAGCACCGAAGCAGAAATGAGCACACTGTTTTTTTGGCCGGACTGGTTTCCGCAAAAAAATGTGCCCGTGTTAAGCAGCAGCTACAAACTGGTGTTGCGCGATACGACAGTTGCGTTTCGCACCCATGCTGTAAATATGGAAACATCACCAAAAACGATTCGCTCCAGCAGTGTTTCGCACATTTGGAATGCCGCGTTGCTCCCCGCTTTTGAGAGCGAAGATTATATGTCGAAAAACAACAGCAACCGGATGATCCTGCGTTTTACCCCGGAAAGATTTGCGCTGGAGAACTCATTCGGGCATTTCCGCGACTGGAATGGTCTGGCGCAGTGGTATCGCGGATTGACAGCCGACCGGCTGATTTTGCCCGAACTCATTCGTCAGGAAGTTGCTGCGCTGGTGAATCCTGATGACGATGCCAAAACCAAAATCAGCAAATTATACGCCTATTTGCAGAATAATTCGCGTTATGTGAGCATCGATCTGGGTATCGGCGGTTGGCAGCCATACAGCGCGCAATCTGTTTTCGAAAATAAATATGGCGATTGCAAAGATTTATCCACCCTAATGGTCGCGATGCTGGATGTGGTGAATATTCCCGCACATTTGGCACTTACGCCCACCCGCGATGCCATCAATTTTATTGAAGAATTTCCATCCAACCAGTTTAACCATTGCATTGCCGTCGTGCCGTTACCGGAAGATACGGTTTGGCTGGAATGCACCGCAGATTACATTCCCGCCGGAGAATTACCATATTCCGTTGAAGGCGCAAAAGTGCTGGTGGTTGAAGCCGAGGGCGGCAAAATTATCCAAACACCAGTCAGTCGTCCGGAAGATAATTTGATGACCAGCCGCACCGAAGGCCGCATTGGCGAAGATGGTGCGCTGCAAATGAGCGGTTGGTTTGCCACAACCGGTAACCGGTCAAGCTATGTTCGTGGGCGGTTTATTGGTGTGGAAATCGAAAAACAGCAGGATTGGCTGCGCAGTCGGTTGATCAGCCTCAGTGCCTCACGATTCGATCTGGCGGAATTTACTGTCGAAAATCTTGCTGAAAATGTCGATCAGCCCTGCGTTGTGCATTTTTCCGGCGAAATGAAAAATTTTGCGACGCGCAGCGCCAGCCGGTTATTTTTGAGCCCGAATGTGATCAACCAGTTTTCCAAAAAATACCCACCGGAAGAATCGCCGGATGAACGCAAGTTTTCGGTTTCATTTAACTACGCATTTGAGGATGCAGATACGGTTTATATCAGCTTACCGCCCGGTTACGCGCTGGAAGCCGCACCGCCGCAGGAAACCATCGAATCTGAATTCGGCACTTACCGGATCGAATACGAATTGGCGGATAATCGGCTGCGCTATTTGCGGCAATTCCGGCTGGAAACGCGGGAAATTCCGCTCGAAAAATACGCCGCTTATCGCGAATTTATCAGCGAAGTTGTGAAACGGGATAACATGCAGTTTGTGTTGAAGCGGTAGGTTCGCGTTTCGAAAAATTGTGTCGGGAGCGCAAAAGTGCGTTCTGCGAAAGCGTTAA
>JACKAQ010000013.1 GCA_020634975.1 Calditrichia bacterium
ATGTTTACATTATAACGAATGATCAATCTTTGGCTCGATGGAAAGACAGCGCGAATCCGGTGCCGGAAAATGTAAAGCGAATCACTTATTCTCAAATTGCAGATTTTCAATCCATACCGCAGCAATCCCCATTTACCCGGATTTTACAATTTCAACACAGCGCACTTCGTGCAGTTTATTCAGATAGAATGGGATTTGAAATTGAACTATTGAACTCAAATTTTGAAAATTTCAAAGTGATTGAATTTCGCGGAGAATTTTCACATTTCCGCTGGTCGAAAGATGGCGAGCAAATATACAAACAAATTGGAAATTCTATCATCAAACAACGCGTATGGTTTCCTGTAAACGAATAAAAATCATATTTTTATGTGCAATCATTTTTGGATTGCCGCTACAGGCGCAAACCCTGTTTGTCACGGTTCGGGATGTGCAAAATAATGCGGCTGTGGAAAATGCCCTGGTAGCTGTGCTGCCGGATCTGGCACTGGAAACCACCGATGCCAACGGCATCGCGATATTCCGGGATTTGCCGCAAGAAACGCATATTCGGCTGCAAATTTCCCGGCTGGATTACGACTCGCTGACCGTGCAACTGCCGCCGTTTTCGCAGGATACCATTGTTACGCTCAAGCTGGCTCCGAATCCGCCGGAACTGGCACCCGTTCGCATTTCGGAAAACGCACTGCGCCAACCGGACGGCAGCTTTGTCTGGCAGGAAATCGACTGGCGGCGTTCGACCAATTTTGCCAACGATCCGGTGCGGTTATTCACCGCGCTGCCATCGGTTTCGGCCGCAACCGATTATGTTTCCCAGTTTTATGTCCGCGGCGGCACACCCGACCAAAACGCATTTTACATCGACGATATTCCCATCAAAAATCCCTATCGCGTGCGCATCGCGTTTGGCGGGGCGTTCAGCGTGCTCAACCAGCGGCTCATCGATCAGGTGCAATTTTTTCCGGGCGTGCTGCCCGGTCAATACGCCCGGCAAAGCATGGCTGCCATTGCCGTTCGCACCCGCGAAGGCAGCGCGGATCGCCGGAAACTGACCATCGCCAGCAACTTTTTTGAGGCGGAAGCGCACAGCGAAGCTGCGTTACCCGGCGGATTTCGGGTGAACCAGTCGTATCGCCGCAGCTATATTGGCGAATTGATTGGGGCGTTTTCCGACAACGCTACAGTTGATCCGCGATTCAGCGATTGGCAGGGGATTTTAAGCTGGTCGAACGAGCGGCACAGCCTCAAGCTTGGCTGGTTGTTCGGGCGGGAAAACAGCCACATCAGCGCAACGGAAACCAACCGATTCTCCGAAAAAGGTATCGTAACTGATGAAAAAAGCCACACCGATTTCGTGTATCTCGCCCACGATATCGCGTTGACGAGCGGTGTGTTGCTCAAACATCGCCTCGCCTGGCGCGATGACCGGAATCGCTTGAACAGCCGTGTCATTCCCGCCGATTCAATCAGTGGCAATATGAATTTGCTGATGAAAGAAAAAGGGGTTACCTGGCGGCAAATTATCGAAGTTGAAAAACCTGCATTTAATTTTTCCGCCGGATGGGGCGTGCAAACCGAGGATGTGGTTACCGATAACGGCAGCGCCATGTTGCAATATACACCGCTCGGTTTCACCCAATGGGAAGACTCTCTGTTCCGTTGGGAAAGCTGGTTAAGCAGTAGTTGGCGACCAACCCCGAAATGGTCTGTTGCGAGCGGTTTGCGGATGGATTATTTTTCGCTGCATGGTGTGCGTCCGAAATTATCGCCGCAACTCAGGGTTCGGTTTTCTCCAGCACAACGGTGGTCAATTAGCGCAGGCGGCGCTGTTCAGCAGCAGTTTGCAACACAGGAAACCATGTTGTTCCGGGTGCCTGCTGTCAATATCTACAAAGGCACTTTATTCTCCTTCAGACTCGGTCAAAGTGAGTTTAATTTGCTGCCGGAAACATTTGAAAAATTTGAATTTGGATTAAATTTTTCAGAACAATATTTATCTGTTGAATGGGTAACATTTTACAATTATTGCGATAATTATCTGGAAACTTTTCGCAATGGTGATTATATCACCCGAAACAGCGGCAAATTCCGCTCCGCCGGAATGGAAAGCTGGCTGAACTGGCAACCTGTGCAATCGAATCCGGTGTACAACATTTTTCTGAGCGGTGGCTGGCACAACAGCGAACAATTTTACAGCAATCGCTGGCATCCGGCGCTCGGCGATGCCCGGATTTCGCTGCTGGCGCGCGCGACCGTTCCGGTGATCAAAAATGTGTTTGTGACCACCCAGATGCAGTGGTTTGATCGCGTGGCGATTGCCAAAGGTTTGGGATTCAGTTACAATGACTTCGGAAATCTGGAATACTATTACGGTGTGGATAACCAAAATTCCTATTTCCGGTGGGATTTCCGCCTGGGATTTCGCCTCGCCAAACACTTCAGCGCATTCATCGATGTAGTGAATGTGACCAACCAACGCAACTTATTTTCCACCCAATATTCCTACAATATTGTGTTTGAACGCGTCGAAATCGACCGGATCAACATTTACAACCTGCCGCTGATGGCCTTCGCCGGATTTGAGTGGTCGCCGTTTTAACCCGCCA
>JACKAQ010000014.1 GCA_020634975.1 Calditrichia bacterium
CACGGAGAATCACAGAGAAATATTACAGCAACCTTTTCTTTAATAAATGCTTGTTTTTGCTGATTATAACCTTTTCATCTCTCACTGTCTTTTTAGAGTTTAAAAAAAATCTCTGTGTTCCTCGGTGTTTCTGTGGCTAAAATGCGTAACACCGGTTATTAACCACAAATTCCACGAATTTTCACAAATTAATATTTCTTTGAAAGCATTGAATATTAACATACCTGCTACTGTCATTCCCGCAATCTTTTAGCGGGAATCTATGAATGCCACCGTTTGGTTGCCCGAATAAATCGGGACGGGTATAACGTGCTAATCATTGGTTATTTTTATCAAAACTCTGAAAATGAAACATTCAAAACCTGAAAAATAAATTGGAGCACTTTTAGATGATACTGATTTCCCTGTTATTTATAATGAAATCAAATGCCCGGAAAATCTGCCGGCATTCGCTGGCAATATTTCTGCTTACCGGGTTCGGCTGGGTGGCTTTCGCCAGCGATCAGGTGCCTGCACCGCCGCAGGATCATCCCATTGCATTGGTCAACGGCACGGTGCACACCGTCAGCGGTGCTACCTTGCCGGCAACCACCATTTTGTTCGATAACGGCAAAATTACCTTCATCGGCGGAGAAGCTGCGTTACCGGAAAATGCGGAAATCATTGATATCAACGGAAAACATGTGTATCCGGCAATGATTGCGGCAAACACTATCCTCGGTTTATCGGAAATCAATGCCGTTCGCGCCACCCGCGATTATCGCGAAGTCGGCACGTTCACCCCGGAAGTACGGGCGGAAGTTGCCTATAATCCCGATAGCGAATTACTCCCCGTAACCCGCGCCAACGGCGTCGCACTTGCCCAAAGCGTACCGCAGGGCGGATTGATCTCCGGAACATCCGCACTAATGTCGCTCGATGGCTGGACATGGGAAAATATGACCGAAAAATCGCCGGTGGGACTGCACATCCGCTGGCCGCAAATGAAGGCCATTGAACGGATCTGGATGCGCCAAAGCGCTGAAGATCAATTGAAAGATCGCGACGAGCAGTTGGAAAATCTTCGCAAATTTTTCGCAGATGCGCGGGCGTATCATCAATTAAAGTCATCCGGTCAACCGTTTGAATCGAGCACTCGGTTGGAAGCGATGGCGCCGTTTATCACCGGAGAAGAGCCGGTGTTTATTCACGCAGATGATATTCGCCAGATTCAGGCGGCGATGGATTGGGCGAAAACAGAGCAATTGCAAATGATTCTGGTTGGCGGATATGACGCATGGCGCATCGCGGATGAATTGAAAGTGCAGGATATCCCGGTGATTTATCACAACGTTCATTCACTGCCGGATCGTCGTTGGGAAGGATACGACACGCCGTTCACCGGACCTGCAAAATTACATGCCGCAGGTGTTCGTTTTTGCATCGCACCATCAGAAGGCGTTAGTGATCCGGGACATTCCCGAAACCTGCCATACGAAGCAGCAACCGCCGCAGCTTATGGATTACCAAAAGATGAAGCGTTGAAATCGGTGACGTTGTATCCCGCGCAAATATTCGGGATTGCAGAACGGGTCGGTTCGCTGGAAGTAGGGAAGGATGCCACGCTGATCGTTACCACCGGTGATCCGTTGGAAATTACCACCCAGGTTGAGCATATGTTTATCGCCGGCCGGCATGTCGATTTGAGCAGTCGCCACACACAATTATATGAAAAATATTTGCAAAAATATCGTCAGCTTGGTGAGATTGAGTAGGATAACCTGCGATTCAGTTTCGGGACACTTTTCCACAGAAATTGTTCCGAAATTGAATCGCGGATGGTTGGCTGTTTGGCGAATAGAATTTTGAAGCTGTAATACTCGGTCATTCCTGCGAAGGCAGGGATCTCC
>JACKAQ010000015.1 GCA_020634975.1 Calditrichia bacterium
ATTGGGTTGGATGGCCAGTTAAAGTCCATCAGCGATTTTGCAGGAAAGACAATAATAATTTCTGCAGTACCTTGCCTGGACACCGGTGTTTGCGATATGGAAACCCGGCGGTTTAATGAAATAGCGGGGCAACTTGGCGATGATGTTGTCATTTTAACCATTAGTGTAGATTTACCACCTGCCCAAAAACGCTGGTGCGGCGCAACAGGAGTTGACAAAGTTGTTCTGCTTTCTGATCACCGGACTGTTTCGTTCGGCACGAATTATGGTGTGTTAATAAAAGAATGGCGTCAACTGGCACGTTCGGTATTTATTGTGGATAAAAAGGGCATCCTTCAATACAACCAATTGGTTCCGGATATTGCTCAGCAACCGGATTACGACGATGTTATCGCAGCAACAAAAAAACTGATGTAAATAGACTATTTTTCAATTTTCATTCAAAAGGTTTTCACGGCGCTGTGGAAACCTTTTGTTGTTAGTGATGTTATATTTCAAACGGCATGCGATCATGTTTTGGGCGATGTGCCGCAATGAATAAATTTTGTTAACGGAACTGAACATTCGGACATCCATGAAACCGCCGGTAAAATCACCACATCTATTTCTTTATCTGCTTATTTTTTTTGTATTTACATCTCTCTACTTTTGGGGATGTACCGAGCGGGGACGCAGCAACCCGTTTGAACCCGGAGAAACGGATGAGGTAATTTCGCTAACACTATTGCCGGAATCGGATAAGATTACGCTGCGCTGGCAACTCAACCGACAGGTTGAGGATATCACCGGATTCCGGGTTTATCGCTCAATCGGAAGCCCAGAAAATTTGCTCGGATTTCAGGAAGTATCCCAAACCACAACGCAATTCACAGATTTTCAAGTGCAGCCCGGTCAGCGCTATTATTACCGAGTTTCCGTGCTCGGCACAAATGTGGAATCCACACCCTCAAATGTGGAAAGCACACTCATCGGAAACGGCAAGTGGTGGGTGCTCACCACCGACGACCGAAATGTGAAGCTGCTCAGTTACGATTTGCAACACACCCTCCGCGACTACCGAACCGAATTTTTATCCGAAAACTGGGCGACACCAGCATCCGGCGATTCTCTGTTTTGGTTTAGCACGCCAACGTATCTCAAAAGCATCGTCAGTTTGAACCGGCAAAATGGGCGGGAAAGGTTTTTCTATTTCGATTCGCTGTCCAAAGCCGAGGACCTGTTTTTTAATGTGAATGAACGGCAATTATATGTACTTGACAATGTGCGAAAACGGCTGTTTGTGCTGTTCAATAATAATTTAATCGGCATCACGAAACTGGATGAAAACCGCGATTACCGGCGAATCAAACAAAGCGCTGCAAGCGATGCCGTTTGGGTGATGAGCGATCAGGCAATATCACGATACGAAATCAACGCCGGCGTTGCCCGTCTAACCGCCGACTGGCCGTTTGATAGCGGCTTTACCGGTCGGGACATTGCTGTTTTGGGCGGGAATGTTTATGCGCTTTCCGCCGGAACAACTGCCAGCCAGTTGTTGCAAATCGACAATCAAAATAATACAACACCGATCAGTTTGCAGGGACGTTACCGCAGGGTTACCGTGATCGGCCCCGATGCTATTTTTCTGGCACAGGAAATTGATGGCAGCGACGACGCACTGGTGAAAATGAACGCCGCCGGTCAGGAAATTTTCCGCAAAGCGGAGTTCGGCAGCATCGAAGCCATTGGTGTGAACCCATCCGACCAAACTATTGTGGTGGCGGATGTTAGCCGCAGCATCGTTTCTTTGCACGATCCACAGGGCAACCGCATCAGCGAATCCCGAAACAGCGCCGGCACCCGAATTTTATCGGAACCGCTAAAATTGCTGCTCGATTAAAA
>JACKAQ010000016.1 GCA_020634975.1 Calditrichia bacterium
GCAAAGCACCGGTGTGGACGAGGTGACCAAAGCTATCCAGCAACTGGATCAGGTGATTCAGCAAAACGCCTCAACATCGGAAGAATTATCTTCGATGGCGGAAGAATTGTCCACACAATCGGTTCAATTACAGGATGCCATTTCGTTCTTTAAAGTGGACAACGCAGCCAGGGGTTCCGCACCAAAAGTAACCCAGCAAGCGATCCACAGCATCGAAAAGCGTCCGGCAAAACCGGTTAGCATGGCAACAAATAGCATTTCATCTACCAAAAAAGCATTGCCGCCCAAAAAAGCGGCAGCCAAACCAGCAGCCAAACCTGCCCCGGCAAAAGAAATCGGCGGATTTGAATTTGATATGACCGGTGGCAAGGACAAAATGGATGACGAATTTGAAGAATTCTAAAACCTGATGTTTGCAGAAACGTGGTTTACTTTGAAAAAACAGTCCTGATGCGGAGAAGCGGATTCATTTTTCGAGATCGATAATTGGATAAAATTAATATTTAATACAGGGTATTTTAATGATTAGTAAACTGGGTATCAGGGTTAAAATTTTTTCATCTTTTGGCGTATTGTTAATTTTGATTATTGGTGGCGCGTTGTACACGATTGGGGAATTGAACACGCTCTTCAATGGTGCACAAAATTCAATCTTGAAAGATACGGTGTATCTGAGAGCTGTGCTCCAAATTCAAAATTTTACAACGGAAGGTCATCTGTGGTTCGAAGAATTGATGTCCGGTGATGATGAAGTGCCAATTGAAGAAATTTATCAGCATTGGCAACATGGCATTACAATTTGCGATGCGATGCTCAATGGCGGCGAAAACCGCTTCGGATCGTTCTACAAAATCGAAGATGCAGAGTTTCAGAAACAGATTTATGCCATCCGCAACGGTCTCCAACAACTATTAGAGAATGCCCGGCAACGCAGGGAAATCAATTCTGCTGCGGGAAGCACGATGGAAGCTCAATTTGATGAGCTGTATGAAAAGGTTATGATTACGGCAAAAAATTGCGAACAGAGCTTCCAAGAATTGCAGATGTCCAATTATTCTAAAATGGAAAGCGCTTATTACAGCGGGGTAACAATGATACGGCTGGCCATTTCGTTTTCCGTTATTCTTGCGCTAGGCATTTCTATTGTGTTTGGCAAGTGGATAACCGGCGCAATCAGTAAGCTAATGGGCGCTACCGAAGAACTGGCAAATGGGGATCTCACCCAAAATGTTGATATTCAATCGGAAGATGAGTTGGGAAGACTGGCAAATTCGATGAATGTCATGCGCGACAAATTTGTGTTGACAATACATGATGTGCAAACCGTTGCCTCTGGCGTAACCACCAATAGTTGGCAGGTAAGCGCAACGGCAGAAGCGATTTCGCAAGGTGCGACGGAACAGGCTGCCACCGCTGAAGAAGTATCTTCATCAATGGAAGAAATTGCGGCGAACATCCAGCAAAATGCCGATAACGCGCTGCAGACGGAAAAGATCGCCGTGCAAACCGCACAGGATGCCAAAATAAGCGGGGAAGCGGTCGTAAAAACAGTCGGTGCGATGCGCGATATCGCGGGAAAAATTTCGATTATCGAAGAAATTGCCCGTCAAACCAACCTGTTGGCGCTCAACGCAGCTATCGAAGCTGCCCGTGCCGGTGAGCACGGCAAAGGTTTTGCGGTGGTTGCCGCAGAAGTGCGCAAACTGGCGGAACGCAGCCAAACCGCCGCCGCAGAAATCGGCGAGCTGTCGGGTTCCAGCGTAAAAGTAGCGGAACATGCCGGAGAATTGTTGGCGAAAATCCTGCCGGATATTCAGCGGACAGCGGAGTTGGTGCAGGAAATCAGCGTCGCCAGCAACGA
>JACKAQ010000017.1 GCA_020634975.1 Calditrichia bacterium
TCGGCGGAGTCGCGTTGATACCAGTTTTGGGTGTTCAACAGTAAACTTTGGAGCGATGATTTTTGGATAAAAGACACCGCAACCAGAAACGCACCCAGCACTGTAAACAGTACCAGCAAATGTTTCAGTTCAAAATGATACGATCTAAATTTATCAAAAACAGTACTTAATGGTCGTTCCATTGTACTCAGTTTATCCGCATGGTTTGAGAATTAATATCGCGCGTGGCCAACCGCAATGCTTCCTCAACGCTAATCTCATTTTTGATTGCGCGTTGAATATAATAGGACAACACGTCAGAAATTTTTGTGTAGTTGACCAAAAACGGGCGATGAATGCCATTTTTTAATAATTGATGATAGTATTTCAGATCCTGATGTTCACTGAAATATACAGAATCCTGATAGACAGATTTGCTGATGGGAATGTAACCGCCCTGTTCAAACAGCAACCGCTGGCTTTCTTCGCGAAGCACAAACTTAATAAATTCAACAGCTTCGCGTTTTTTTGTTGAAAAGCGGGAAACCATCAGATTCCAGCCACCGAAAACCGAAGCCGGTTTTTTGCCATCGAGGTGGGGGAGGGCGCAGGGTTCCAAAAACTGCAGTTTTTCGGAATAGGGGGAATTCCGGTAATGGCGAATCAATCCCGGCCACCCGCGAAAAAACGGGATGTCATTGTCCAACGCATAAAAATAGGTTTGAACCTCGTCGAAGCGGGTAATTTCTTTGGGTGCCAGGTGATATTTATGCACCAAATCAACCAGCATTTGCAACGATTTTCGGGCTTCGGGTGTATCCAATTGTATCGAATCACGGTTAAAAATTTCAGGATTTTGAGACAGCAACGGCTCCATAAAACTGCAGACCAACCCCTCAAAATTTTTCGCAGAAAACGCATAAAACGGGCGCATTTGTGGCATTTTATTACTGAGCTCAATAAATTCTGACCAGGTTAGCGACTGGCGCAACTTATGTGCCAGTGAATCGCCGCCGGGGAATTTTTTCAGCAAATCGGTTCGGAAATACATTAACCCGACATCGATATAGAATGGCGCTGCGATCAAATCTTCTTTGTAATAACAGGATTCCAATGCCACTTCCAAAGATTTGTTTCTTTCATAAATGGTGAAATAGGGGTTTAGCGGTTCTGCCCAGCGTGCAAAACGCGCCCCCCAAATCAGGTCGATGGCAAACACATCAATCCGGTCGCTCTTGCTGCGCAACGATTTGGCTAACACCTGCTTTCGTTCGTTTGTGCTGAATTTTTCGAATGGGAGATCCACCGGAACAACTTCGATTCGCCCCGAATATTCTGCGTTAAACCGGTTGATCAGCTCGCTGTGTGCCTGCGAAATGTTATCCACAAAATAAATTTGAGTGGCTGTGTTGTTTCCGCCAAAAACGCCTTGACCGCGTTGTTGCGCGAGAATAATCACTATCACCAGCAAAATAATAGAGCCGACAACCCACGAACTTCGCTCGTTTAATATACTTCGCTTCTTTTCTTCCATTTAAACCATTGTTTTTATTTACTTTTCATACTATTAAAATGCCGTAAAACCGGTCATCATTTCATTCCATTCACCGTGTTCCAAAAACATTATACTTCCTTTTTGGCAATTGCTTTTGTTAAAACAGAATCCGACAATCAAGATACGCAACC
>JACKAQ010000018.1 GCA_020634975.1 Calditrichia bacterium
CAGATAGCGCGGCAATTATTTCTGCGGTTACTGTCGGTGCTGCCGCATGTGTCGCAATGGCGCAAGCTACAGATTTGATGCTCGATTTGAAAACCGGATACCTTGTTGGCGCGACGCCCAAAAAACAGCAAATCGGACAGTTTTTGGGCAGTTGGCTCGGTCCGATTTTGGTGATGACGCTGATATTTATTTTGCATCAGGCAGATGGTTTGGGCAGCGAAAAATTGCCTGCGCCGCAGGGACAGGCGCTTGCCAGCGTAATTGAAGGCATTTTGGGCGGCGATGTGCCTCGAATGAAATATCTCGCCGGCGCAGGTTTGGGCGCGTTGCTCAGTTTCAGCGGCATCGGCGGACTGGGAATTTTGGTTGGATTGGGATTTTACCTGCCGTTCAATATTGTGCTTACTTACAGCCTCGGCACGCTCGGGCGAGTGGTTTTGGATCGTGTGAAAGGTCATCGTTTTAGCGAAGATATCGGTATTCCGGTTGCCGCCGGTTTGATCGTCGGCGAAGCGCTGGTCGGTGTCGGTTTCGCAATGGTGAAAGTGATTCAGGGTGCGATGGGTGGCTGATGCAGCGGCACGGAATAATGGAAAAAGGATAAATGATAAAGGATAAAGTGAAGAAGGCAAATAGCTGATCGCTAATGGCTTTAACATAGAGGAATTTAAGAATGAAATTATTTGGTTTTATTTTGATTGCTGCCGGCTTTTTGGGCGGATCGTATCTTACTTCGCTGGACCCGAAACTGGTCGAATGGAACTACTTTTTACCGATGCTGGTTGTCGGTATCGTCGGCGTTGTGATTGTGCGAATGGGCAACAAACAGGCTGCACAGGAAAGCGGCAAAGTGAGCGAAAATTTAGGCGTAATTGATCGCAGCATCGCAAATCTCGTAAAAAATGTTTCCCAATTGAATCGCGACAAAGACAAAATTCATACCTATGATATGCACAAAAAAATCGATGCGCTCTTGCTGGAAGATCTCGATGCGTTTGCAGAAGCGCGGGAAACCATTGCGCATGTGCACGGTTTGGCAAATTATGCGGATGTGATGAATCATTTCGCCGGTGGCGAACGCTATCTTAACCGGGTTTGGTCGGCTTCCGCGGATGGATATATCGACGAAGTGAATGAGTATATCGGGCGGGCGCAGGAGCAATTTGAGGAAGCGCAAAAGTTGTTGGGCAAATTTTCCGGAAAATAAATTCTTGCCGGTAACAGCTTTGATGTGGTTTCACGGTTTTTCAATAAAAAAACGCATAGCGGCAATAATAACCGCTATGCGTTTTTTTTATGGGTATCTAAGCCTAGCTAAAACAACAACTAAGCTTCGTCAATGATTAGAAACCAATTGATGCGCCGATTGCAATTACCTGGTTTTTAACGTCTGCTTCATCAGCAGAATCATCAAAGGAACTCAGACCGAGCAAATAGCGTACATCAAATCCAACCGTCATGTTACCGGATCCAATATTGATACCACCGCCGAACACTAGGCTAAAATCGCCGATTTTGATATCTTCAATATCTTCCACAGAAGAATCCCTGTTTGCTTCTGGTTTGCCTTTCGTTGAGACTTTGAT
>JACKAQ010000019.1 GCA_020634975.1 Calditrichia bacterium
CTTGCTTTCCTTACATGCGGAAAACGCCGAATTTTTGATCGGGAATCGGTGCGTTCAGCGACATCGCGATGCCCAGCGCCAACGCCTCGCGGGTTTTGGCGGGATCGATAATGCCATCGTCCCAAATGCGGGCTGTGCTGTAATAGGGGCTGGCTTCGGCTTCGTACTGCGCCAAAATTTCCGCGCGATATTCGGCAAATTCCTCTGCCGAAACCGATTTGCCCTGCTTTTCCAGCGAGCGTTTTTTGACGGTTGCCAACACATCTGCGGCCTGTTCGCCGCCCATCACGCTGATGCGCCCGTTTGGCCACATCCACAGCAATCGCGGATCGTAGCCGCGACCGCACATGCCGTAATTGCCCGCGCCATACGAACCGCCGACAATCACCGTAAATTTGGGCACCTGCGCGTTGGCAACTGCATGCACCAGTTTGGCGCCGTTGCGGGCGATGCCGCCGTGTTCGTATTCTTTCCCAACGATAAATCCGGTGATGTTCTGCAAAAACAGCAGCGGAATTTTGCGCTGGGTGCACAAATTGATGAAGTGCGCGCCCTTCACGGAACTTTCGCTGAACAGCACGCCGTTGTTGGCGATGATGCCGACGGGATAGCCCAACATCCGGGCAAATCCGCACACCAGCGTCGGACCGTAAAGCGCTTTAAATTCCTGAAAACGGCTGCCATCCACCATCCTCGCGATGATTTCGCGGGCGTCGTAGGGTTTGCGCACATCTTTGGGAATGATCCCGTAGAGTTCTTCGGGATCGTAATACGGGTCTTCCGGTTCGCGCATATCCAGCTTTGCGGGCTGATCCGGCAAGTTGAGATTTTCCATCAGGTTACGGGTGATTTCAAACGCGTGTTCTTCATTCATCGCGTAATGATCGGCAACACCGGAAACGCGGGCATGCACATCCGCACCGCCCAAATCTTCGTCGGAAACAACTTCGCCGGTTGCCGCTTTCACCAACGGTGGCCCGCCGATGTAAATGTAGCCTTGTTTGCGAACGATCACCACTTCATCACTCATCGCCGGTTGATAGGCACCGCCGGCAGTGCTGCTGCCCAACACCACAGAAATCTGCGGAATGCCTTCGGCAGACATGCGCGCCTGATTGAAAAATATCCGCCCGAAGTGCTCGCGATCCGGGAATGTCTCCGATTGATACGGCAGAAAAATGCCGCCGGAATCGACCAGATAGACACAGGGCAGGCGGTTTTGCATGGCGATTTCCTGCGCCCGCAGATGTTTTTTGATGGTCATCGGGAAATATGTGCCGCCTTTTACGGTGGCATCGTGCGCGACAACCAGCACCTCGCGACCGTGCACAACGCCAACGCCGGTCACCATTCCGGCGCCGGGCGCATCGTTGTCGTACATATCCAGCGCCGCCAGCGAGGAAAATTCCAGAAACGGGGACTGCGGATCGAACAATCGCGCCAGCCGATCGCGGACAAACAGTTTGCCGCGTTTTTCGTGCGCTTTGTGCGCGTGCGGCGGACCGCCCTGCTGCACAGTTGTAATCCGCTTTTTCAACTCCGAAACAAGCTGTAAATTGTGCTCCCGGTTGGATTTAAAATCCGTGCTATTTGTGTCTATTTTGGATTCGATTCGATACATGCACTATATTTTTCGTATTTGAGATTATCGTATGAGAACCATTTTATGCGTTCTTGTAAAATTTTCTGATTGAATTTTATAAAAATAAATACCGGAAGGCAAATCTGCTGCATCAAAAACAACCGAATGTTTTCCGGCAGGGCGCTGTTCGTTCAGCAATTCTGCTACTAATTGACCGCGAATATTGTAAACATTCAGCCGCACGTTTGCCGCATTCGGTAATTCAAACCGGATATTTGTTGAGGGATTGAACGGGTTGGGGTAGTTTTGTTCGAGCGTGTGTTTTGTAATAATTTCCGGATATTCATCTACGATTCCGACGTAGCCGGAGTAGGTGTAGGCCAGTAACCCTTCCATGCCATTTGCGAAAAAAACTGTGCCGTCTGCTATCAATGCCACGTCCAAACCATA